>JALQXU010000009.1 GCA_023263045.1 Pontimonas sp. | reverse complement strand
GAGGGAAAGAGGACAGTGTTGATTGCCAGGGCGGAAGCGTCCATGCCAGAGAGTGCGAAGAGGGTCTTCAACGAACTACTCGGAGATCGAAGCCTGGACCCCGAACAAATCGAGGTCATGCAGTCAACCCTTCGCGACACCGGAGCCCTCGAAGAGGTCGAAAACAGCATTGAGCATTACGCAGACACTGCCATGCAAGCTCTCGACAAGGCCGACATCACCGAGGGCGCACGAGCTGAACTGAAGCGACTCGCCGACGCTGTGACCCGGCGAAACTCCTAAAGCGCGAGGGCTTGGGCGAGCCTGCGAACCTCGGTCTTCCGACCCGAGCGAATGGCCTCAATGGGGCTCATCGCCAAGACCTCGTGAGGAGCAACAAGCCATTCGATGGCCGCCTCCGGAGAGAAACCACCATCGATGAGCACGATCGCTGTTCCCTTCAGGTCCGCTACTGGAGCTGAACCTTCCAGAAAAATGTCGGGGATGCGAAACACTCCGTCGTGCTTCATTCCTAGGAGTGCGCGGTCTTCGACGAGCCGGTGAACTTTTCCCGGAGTGAGGGAGAGGCGTTCACACACCTCGGGAATTGTCAGCCAGGAGAAGTCGGCAGAACCTGTCACAGCCCTAAGGGTCCCACGGATGAGGGTCGCTCCGCCAGCATCGAGAGCCCCTCATCCAGGAATTCTTATGTTACGAACAGATTAACTGCTGTAACATCCGCCACAGTGATTGACGCAGGTATCATCCTGTGACAGCGTTGTAGGACGGAGCGTCGCTACGGGCTCCGCCGACGCGCCACGAAACGATAGAAGACATGACCCACCAGGACGAAACGCCTGACACCACCGAGGAGACTCTCGAGCACTCGGTGTTTCGAGGGCTGTCCCCCCGCGTTGAGACCTTTGACACTTGTGACAGCAGCTCGGGTGCTCTCTCCCGCGGCCTGATGGGAGCGCTTCCCTTCGTCATGTCGGGAACCTTAGCCACGGGTGCCATCGTGACCCCTGGACTCGTGTCACACACGCAGACCGATGAGGGCGATGCGTCGGCCGATGTTGCCCAGGACCAGCGTCCAGGATTCGGGGAGAGACTCTCGGGAGCCTTTCTCCCGGTCGCTCACTCGGTCCTCTCCACGGTTCGACCAGACTTGCCTGCGACGTATGTCGTCGCCGAGGGAGACACCATCTCGTCCATCGCTGACACTTTCGGAATCCCCACACCTGCAATCTTGACCCTCAACGGTCTGAGTTGGAATGCCCTGCTCCACCCTGGACAGGTGCTAAAACTCAGTGCTGAGCCCACCAAAAAAGCAGCTGCCTCACCCGCGCGCGTTGCGGGGAACGCCTACCTCGTGCAAAACGGTGAGACTCTCAGCACGATTGCCGACCGTTTAGGAATTTCCACCTCAGCCCTGACCGAAGCTAATGGTCTCGAAGAATCTGCCACGATTTACGCCGGTCAAATGATCCGTATCCCCGGGAGCACTGCCCCTGTGGTCGAGCGAGAAGATGCCTCCGTCATGCCCGCACTAGCATCGGCGCCCACGATCATCCCCACTTCGGCCGAGTCAACAGATCAGGTCATGTCGAGCGATCCAGCCCCGGAAAGCGCCGCTGAAGAAACCGCCGACGAAGAGGTAGCCTTCGATGCTGCCGACATTGAGATTGCGGAGAAACCCGCGCTGATCACCGTGAAGGTCCCCACCCCTAAAGCCCCCGTCGTCGTGGAAAAGAAGGTCACACCTGTCGCTGCTCCCGAACCTGTCAAGGAATCGGAGCCCGAACCCACTCCGACACCAGCCGAATCTGAACCTGAAGAGAGTGATGAAGAAGCCGAGCCCACATCCTCTGTGGGTCAACCGGTCTCGGGTAGCGTCACGCCACTGAATGATGAGAGGCGCACTAATGCCCAAATCATTGTGAACGTGGGGCGCGAGATGGGTATTTCGGACTACGGAATTGTGATTGCTCTGGCAACCGCAATGCAGGAGTCCTCACTGCGCAACATCAACTGGGGTGACCGTGACTCAGTCGGTCTCTACCAGCAGCGGCCATCGTCTGGATGGGGCACCGTCGAACAGATCATGGATCCCGTCTACGCGACGAAACTCTTCTTCGGAGGGCCAAATAACCCCAACAAGGGCAAGACCCGCGGCCTGCTCGATATTGCAGGCTGGGAGTCGATGCCCCTGACCGAAGCAGCCCAACGCGTTCAAATCTCTGCCTACCCCAACGCCTACGCGAAGTGGGAGCCCAGCGCCTGGGCTTGGCTCTATGAATTGACCTAATGGAGTGGCAACCGCAGGGCTCGCATAGCCCTGCGTACAATCCCAAGAATGGAAACTCCACCGACTGACCCCCTGCTCGGGAGGCTGGTGGACAAGCGCTACCTGATTGAGCGCAGGGTGGCCCGCGGTGGAATGGCCACGGTCTATGAGGCAACAGACCAGCGCCTCGAGCGACCGGTCGCAATCAAGATCATGCACCCTCATCTGGCCGAAGATGGGGACTTCACGAAGCGCTTCATCCAAGAGGCACGACAGGCCGCCCGTCTGGCCCACCCCAACATCGTCAACGTCTTCGACCAGGGCCAGGATGGCTCCATCACCTTTATCGTGATGGAGTACCTACCGGGGATCACGCTGAGAGAACTGCTGCAAGACTTCGGTGCCCTCACTCCCGCTCAGACAGTGGACATTGTTCGGGCCGTCCTCCAGGGCCTGGATGCGGCTCACACAGCGGGCATCGTCCACCGCGACCTCAAACCCGAGAATGTCCTTTTGGCCGATGACGGCCGCATCAAGATTGCTGATTTCGGGCTCGCTCGAGCCTCGACCCACAACACCGCCACATCGCAAGCCCTCCTCGGGACAATTGCGTATCTGAGCCCCGAATTGATCAGCCGAGGCGAGGCGGATCTTCGCAGTGACATTTACGCGCTCGGCATCATGATGTTTGAGATGCTCACCGGTGCGCAGCCTTATCAGGGCGACCAAGCGGTCACCATTGCCTATCAGCACCAAAACGACATCGTGCCTCCCCCTAGTTCGAAGAATCCCGCAATACCTGCGCTCTTCGACGAACTCGTCGATTGGTGTACCAGGCGCTCAGCTGACGAGCGGCCCCCGCACGCGAGAGCAGTGTTGGAGCATCTTGTCGAGGTGGAGAAACTCTTGGGCGCTGAAACACTCGCCACGGCCACGATGGATCTCAACCAGACGATCGCGATGACACAGCGAATGTCTCCCATGGATATTCAAGACACCGAAGTGTTGGATCCCAAGTCCGCAGTGTTTGAGGGACTAGAACCCGCCCCCACCCAAAGCGTTGCCGTGGGAGAGGCTCCCCCGCAGGAGCCGGTGCGAGAGCGAAAACCACCCCGAGGGAGGCGTTTGGCGACTCTCGGAACCATTGTGCTTCTTCTCGTACTCGGTGGTGGAGGTGCTGCAGCGTGGTGGTGGTTCACGGGACCGGGAGCTCTCGTCACCGTTCCTGACGTCGCTGGGGGCTCAGTCCTCGAGGCCACAGCAACGCTTGTCGAGGCCGAGCTCAGTGTCGCGGACACAGTGCTCGAAGAATTCGATCTCGTTCTTCCCGAGGGAACCGTCAAGGGAACTAACCCTTCCGCTGGAGCAGAAGTCGAGAAACAGACTGAGGTTCGACTCATCGTGTCACTCGGGCCCAACCCCGTCGCTGTTCCCGCCATTTCGGGGCAAAGTCTCGCCGAGGTGGAGCGTGCCCTCCAGGAGGTCAACCTCATCCTGGGATCCACTTCAGAGGAATTCAACGACTTTGTTGATGAAGGTTCGGTTCTGCGACTGGTCGATGAGGACAACGAGACCCTGGCGGCTGGATCTCAGGTCCTCGCAGGCTCTACCCTCAATGCCGTCCTCTCCGCAGGACCACTGCCCGACGTCACCGGCTTACCCGTAGACGAAGCGAGGGAAACACTCGATGCGGTCGGCGTGAACGGCGTGGTGGGCGGTGATGGCGCATTCTCCGACACAGTGCCAGAAGGCTACGTTGTCGAGGTATCGCTCCCGGCGGGTACCACCATTCGTCCGGGAGATACCCTCACCCTGATTGTGTCCCGAGGCCCCGAGCTGGTCATGATTCCCGACCTAGTAGGCGAGACCATTGCTGATGCCAAGGAGGTCCTTGAGGGACTCGGTTTCGAAGTGGAAGTGCGCTCAGAGTTCCCCGAGTCGGATTGGGATAGGTCGTTTGCACGCGTCACCAGCTTGAGTCCGAGCTCAGGTCAAGAAGTCGCCAAGGGAACCTTGGTGATCATCAGAAGCTTCGTCTAGCTTCGGCTCAATTCCTCCGCCACCAAGAAGGCAAGCTCCAGCGACTGCTGATGGTTCAGGCGCGGATCACACAAGGACTCGTACCGTGTCTCCAGACCCAATTCATCGATGTTCTGTGAGCCACCCAAGCACTCGGTCACATCGTCTCCCGTGAGTTCCACGTGAATTCCACCGGGGTGAGTTCCCACCTCGCGGTGAGCTTCGAAGAAGCCCTTCACCTCGTCCACGACATCATCAAAGCGTCGGGTCTTGTATCCGGTCTGAGTGGTGATTCCGTTCCCGTGCATCGGGTCAGAGACCCACAGCGGGGTGATGCCCAGCTCCTGAGACGCCTTGAGCAAAGGCGGTAGCTTCGAGCGAATCTCGCCCGAGCCCATCCGCGTGATGAAGGTGAGACGACCCATCTCGCGGTCGGGGTCGAGTTGGTCGGCAAGCTTCTTCAGGGTGTCCGGCGTGCTCGAGGGTCCCAATTTCACACCAATGGGGTTTCGGACTCTAGAGAAGAAGTCCACGTGGGCACCATCGAGATCTCGGGTGCGCTCCCCAATCCACAGGAAATGCCCTGAGGTGACGTAGGGCAAACCGGTCCTCGAATCCACTCGGGTCAGGGCACGCTCATACTCCATAAGCAAACCCTCATGGCTGGCGTAAAATTCGACGCGCTTGAGCTCATCAAAATCAGCTCCCGCGGCTTCCATGAATTTCACTGCTCGATCAATTTCTCGGGCAAGCCCCTCGTAGCGAGCATTCGCCGGATTCTCAGCGAAACCTTTGTTCCAGCTGTGGACCATACGAAGGTCCGCAAAGCCACCCTGCGTGAAGGCGCGAATCAGGTTCAGCGTCGATGCCGCAGTGTGGTAGCCCTGAAGCATCCTCGCGGGGTCCGGAGTTCTCGCCTCGGGGGTGAAATCGTATCCGTTGACGATGTCGCCGCGGTACGCGGGAAGTGTGACGCCGTCTCGTGTCTCGTCGTCATTTGAGCGTGGCTTAGCAAACTGCCCGGCCATACGCCCCATCTTCACTATCGGCAAGGAAGCTCCGTACGTCAGAACCACCGCCATCTGCAGGATGGTCTTGACTCGGTTTCGGATCTTGTCAGCCGTCGCGCCCGCAAAAGTCTCCGCGCAATCCCCGCCCTGAAGCAGGAACGCTTCGCCCCGCGCGACTCGCGCCAGACGGTCACGCAGGATGTCTACCTCACCCGCGAAAACCAGCGGTGGCACGGTGGAAAGCTCTGCCACCACAGCGGCAGCTGCGGCCGGATCTGGCCATTCAGGCTGCTGCTTAATGGGCAGAGTTTTCCAGTGGTCGAGGCCCTCGATAACCCGAGGGTCAGGGGCCACGACGTGCTCGTTGTGCTCCACGGTTTCCATTTCTCTTGACGCCGATGAACAGCCTACTTCAGGCCCTGGGAGAGCCGAATTCTCAGGCCTGCTTGCTCCTGATGGTCGACGCGTACACGTCGACATATTCCTGCTCGCTCAACTTGTTCATCTCATAGATGATTTCGTCCGTGATCGAGCGCAACACAAAACGATCACTTTCCATTCCCTCGAAACGCGAGAAGTCGAGAGGCTTCCCAATGACCACGCCCACCCGGTGGACTTTCGGGATGGTCGAGCCCAGCGGCATCACCTTTTCTGTCCCAATCACAGCGGCAGGGATGACCGGAACGTGAGCCTCCAGAATCATGCGAGCCACACCCGTGCGCCCCCGGTACATGCGTCCATCGGGACTGCGGGTGCCCTCGGGATAAATCGCCAAAACACCGCCTTCGGCGAGAATCTGAAGGCCTGCGTTGAGAGAGGCCTCGGATGCTTTACCGCCGGTGCGATCAATCGGGAGTTGCCCGGCTGAGGTCATAAAAAAGCGAACCAGCCATCCCTTGAAGCCTTTCCCCGTGAAGTAATCGCTCTTGGCAAGAAACGCCATCTGCCGATCAATCATGAGGGGAAGGAAGATGGAGTCCACAAAAGACAGGTGATTACAGACCACGATGATGGGCCCTGTGCGGGGCACGTTCTCGAGCCCCGTGACCCACGGCCGAAAAACGGTGGTGAGTAAGGGTCCAATAACCCAATGTTTCATCAACCAATAAAACACGTGAGCCTCCCCGGTGAAGCTTCCAGACTAGGCCCCAGGCTGGCTCTTCGCACGAGCTAAATCAGCGGCACCCACAACACCGGCGGTGTTGCCCATGGTGGCCACGGCGATATCCGCAACCGGTCTCTTGTCACCAGCGCCATAGGTCTCTTCAAAACTTGCTCGAATCGGTGCGAGAAGGAGCTCACCCGCACTCGCGACACCTCCCCCGATGACAATGCGCTGAGGGTCAGTCACCGCCACGAGTGACGTAATTCCCCGACCCAGTGCCCTTGCCACTGAATCGAGTGCACCGAGCGCGACGGCATTGCCATCCTTGAGGAGCTCCGTCAGCGAGGCCTGGGTGAGTGACTCATCGCCGAGAAGTTCTCGCGCCTGCCTCATGAGAGCGGTTCCCGACGCATACTGCTCTAAACAACCCCTATTTCCGCACCCACAGAGCAGTCCACCGGGCTCGATGATGATGTGACCCAGTTCAGCAGCCATGCCAAAACCGCCCACAACCAAACGGCCGTCATCGACCAGAGCCCCTCCGACCCCCGTACCGATGGTGAGCATGAGCATCGAGCTCACATCACGACCAGCCCCGAAACGGAACTCTCCCCAGCCCGCTGCGTTGGCATCGTTTTCAACTACTGCGGACACCCCCAGGCGATCGGATACTGCGCTGGCCAGGGGGAAATCGCGCCAGGAGATGTTGGGAGAAAAGTAGAGACGATCCCGCTGGGCATTCAAGAAAGCCGCAACAGCCACTCCCACGCTCGGGAGCGTCTCCTGGCCGCCCAGTTCGTCATAAATTTCGGACAGTGCGTCGAGAATTCCTTCGGGATTCTCGGGAGTAGTGGGGCGGGAGGTGTGGGCGACAACGGCACCACCCTCGTCTACGCGGGCACCCGCAATCTTTGTCCCACCAATGTCTAAGCCCAGCGCATCCACAGCGGATAAGTCTAAGCGGTCTCCGCTCCCTACCGGGGCGTCACGAGGACGCGGCACCAAACCATTCTGATTCGCGAATCGCTTTCAGGGCGTCTTTCTTGTGTTCGGGTTCTAGCCCCTGGAAATACAGGATTCCCTCCAGATGATCGAGTTCGTGTTGCAGGGCCTGAGCCATCAAACCCTCCCCCTCGATTTCTATCCTTTCGCCCTCCATAGTGAAACCCTCTGCGAGTGCGTGGGGGTAGCGCAGGCGCGGATACGTCAGCCCCGGAACCGAGAGACACCCTTCGGACATTTCTTCGGGCTCACCCCACACTTTCAGCAGCCGAGGGTTGAGGAGATACCCGATGGTGCCATCAATGTTGTAGCTAAAAGCCCGAAGGCCCACACCGATTTGGTTGGCAGCGACACCGGCTCGCCCGGGGAGTTTCACCGTATCGAGGAGGTCCGCTACGAGTTCCGAAGTGCGCAGGGAAGACAGGTCCACGGGATCCGTGGGGCTCGTCAAAATTGGGTCACCGAAGAGTCGAATAGGCCG
The DNA here is from genome assembly GCA_023263045.1 of Pontimonas sp. Taxonomy (GTDB): domain Bacteria; phylum Actinomycetota; class Actinomycetes; order Actinomycetales; family Microbacteriaceae; genus Pontimonas. The sequence goes on along the minus strand of JALQXU010000009.1, from coordinate 8,985 downwards.
CTCGGCCATCAGCGAGACGATGACTCGTCGGCTACACCCTCGACCACTAAGGCCGCGAGTTCACGGGCGGACTCGCGGGTGTAAGGGCTCAAGCGCGACCAGTCCACGATCGACCCCGCCGCTAGGTAGGGGTCGTAAGGAATCCGCACAACGTCGCGAACGCGAGAGAGGAAGTGTTGCTCGATTTCATCCAGCTTGACCACATTGGTTCCCTGGGTCGCGGTGTTTAGCGCAACAACCGCACGCTTCACGAGATCTCCATAACCATTCGCTTCGAGCCAAGTGAGAGTCTCCGACGCGAGTCGTGCCTCATCCACGCTTCCTCCGGACACAATCACCAGTCCGTCAGCTCGCTCCAGTGTGGGTCGCATAACGGAGTGGACCACGCCCGTTCCACAGTCGGTCAGAACAATGGAGTAGAACCGGGCAGCTTGGTCCGCTACGACGTTGTAATCATCCTCATCAAAGGCTTCCGAGAGCAGAGGATCGGTATCTGAGGCCAACACGTGAAAACGTGTCTTGTCCTTGGACACCAGCTCAGCAAAATCCGTAAAGGAGGAAATGCCCGACGCAAGATTCACCACATCTCTGACGGTAGCTCCAGTGGAGCGGGCTACTCGCTCGGCGAGAGTTCCCCGGTCAGGATTGGCGTCAATTCCCAGGACACGATCATCGCGAACTTCGGCCAAGGCCATCCCCAACAGTGTGGTGACTGTTGTCTTCCCTACTCCCCCTTTTCGGGTGAGAACGGGGACAAAACGTGTTCCCTGCTCAAAAGGGTGAGATATTCGGCGGTCCATCGCTTTGCGCTCACGGACGGCCCTCGAATCCCCGACATTGATGAGATGGAAAGAAATCTCGTAAAGGAAGCGCTGCCAGAAGCCTTCGGGCGCTTCCCGGTAGCGTCCCGATGAATCGATGAGTCGGTCGTCGGTCAACATCGCAGCGGGTTCAGGGGCGTCACCGCGCTCTTCTGGGCGACGGTAATAGAGGTCATTCGCGACGGGCGAGACGTCCACCGTCATGCTGTCGCCATCAGCCACCTCAGATGAGCCAGCATCCACGGTCTCTTCATCGACAGAGACCTCGACTGCGTCGGGAGCGTCCTCAGCAGTCGGTGTGGAGTCTGATTTCTTGACCATTCAACGATCCTCTTCTGGTGAACCTGGTGACAGGTGAAGTCTGATTCTAATAGCTGGAGTCGAAAATAAAATTCGCTTTAATCTGCGCCTATTTCCAGAATCAAGTCCCCAGCCTCAACCTGCTGAGTCTGGGGAATCGCCCACCGCTTGACGACCCCAGAAACCGAGGTGCTGATGCCGGCCTCCATTTTCATGGCCTCAATGGTCGCCACAACCTGACCCTCAGACACGGTGTCACCGACCTCCGCAGACACGGTGACAACACCCGAGAACGGAGCAGCGATATGGCGCGGGTTGGCCGGGTCTGCCTTCTCAGCCTGGGTGACCTGAACCTCGATCGAGCGGTCCCGAATGCTAATCGGTCGCATTTGACCATTGAGTGACGCGACGACGGTCCTCATGCCGCGATCGTCGGGTTCTGAAATCGACTCTAGGGACACGTACAGGCTCACGCCCGGTGCGATATCCACCACGGACTCTTCTCCGAGAGGAAGGCCGTACAAATAGTCGCGGGTCTTAATGACGGAGACGTCACCGAAGGACTCCACCACGTCCCGATACGCAGCGGTAGGAGCGGGGAACAGCAATTCGTTGAGCATGTCTTGACGCTCTCTCCCCGGGACCTCTAGCGCGGCTTCCTGCTCGGGTGTGAGCTCTGTCATCTGGGGCTTACGAGTCTTCCCCTCCAAGATTTTCGATCGGAAAGGCTCTGGCCAGCCTCCAGGGAGGTCTCCCAGTTCACCCGCCATGAAGCCCACCACAGAGTCTGGAATGTCGTAGGCGCCGGGGTTTTCTTCGAAATCTGCAGGGTTAACATCCATCGCGACAAGATGCAGTGCCAGGTCACCCACGACCTTGCTCGAGGGGGTCACCTTGGTGGGACGACCGAGCATCCGGTTGGCGTGGGCGTACCAGTCTTCGATGTCCTCAAACCGATCGGCGAGACCCAGAGCGATTGCTTGCTGGCGAAGGTTGGAGAGCTGTCCCCCGGGAATCTCGTGGTGGTATACACGACCGGTGGGACCGGGCAATCCTGACTCAAAAGGCTTGTAGGTCTTGCGAACGGCCTCCCAATAGGGCTCCACAGCCGACACGGCCTCCAGTGACAAGCCCGTGTCTCGCTCGGTGTTTTCTAGAGCAGCCACCAGAGCCGACAAGGAGGGTTGACTTGTTGTTCCCGCCATGGCCGCATTGGCCGCATCCACCGCATCGACTCCCGCGGCACTAGCGGCCAAGAGGGTTGCGAGCTGCCCACCCGCAGTGTCGTGAGTATGGAGGTGAATGGGGGTGTCGAATCGCTCACGAAGTGCCGCCACGAGCTTCGCGGCTGCTTCTGCCCTGAGCAGCCCTGCCATGTCTTTGATGGCAAGAATGTGCGCTCCCGCGCTCACCATCTCATCAGCAAGCCGCAAATAGTAGTCCAGCGTGTAGAGGTCTTCGGAGGGGTCGAGAAGGTTGCCCGAATAGCACAAGCCCACCTCAGCGACCGCGGTGCCCGTCTCGAGGACCGCGTCGATTGCTGGCCGCATATTGGTGACATCGTTCAGTGCATCAAAGATTCGGAAAATATCGATTCCACCCGCTGTTGCTTCTTGGATGAAGGCATCCGTGACCGCTGTCGGATAGGGCGTATACCCGACCGTGTTACGACCTCGAAGGAGCATCTGGATACAGACGTTCGGCAATCCTTCACGCAACGCGTGAAGGCGCTCCCACGGATCCTCACCGAGGAATCGCAAGGCAACGTCATAGGTTGCGCCACCCCACGCCTCGATGGAGAGGAGCTCCGGCGTGGTTTTCGCCACCACGGGCAACACATCAACCAGATCCCTCGTTCTCACTCGCGTCGCGAGCAACGATTGATGGGCATCTCGGAACGTCGTATCGGTGACAGCGAGGGCAGTGGACGCACGCAGAGCTTCAGCGAAGCCTTGAGGGCCAAGCTCCATCAGACGCTGTTTCGAACCCGAAGGCGGTGGAGTGTCGTCAACCTGGGGCAGCTTGGTGACAGGCTCAACAACAGAGGGTGCGTCGCCGTGGGGTTTGTTGACGGTGACATCAGCAATCCAGGTGAGAAGCTTCGTACCCCGGTCCTTACTGGAGCGGGAGCGCACGAGGTGAGGCCTCTCGTCGATAAACGAGGTGGAAACATCGCCAGCGAGGAAGTCCGGATCATCGACGACTGCCTGCAAGAACGGAATGTTGGTCGAGACTCCACGGATACGGAACTCCGCGAGACCCCGCCTCGCTCGAGACACGGCGATGTCGAAAGTTCTCCCCCGCGTCGTCATTTTGGCGAGCATGGAATCGAAATAGGGAGAAATCTGAGCTCCCTGGTTGACCGTTCCTCCATCCAGGCGGATTCCGGCACCTCCAGGAGAGCGGTATGTCGTGATCTTTCCCGTATCGGGACGGAAGTCCGCTGCCGGATCCTCGGTGGTGATCCGACACTGCATCGCAAAGCCGCGCGTCACTATCGCGTCTTGACTCAGACCCAGCGACTCGAGGGACTCACCGGAGGCCACACGAATCTGCGTGTGCACAAGATCGACATCCGTGACTTCCTCCGTGACCGTGTGTTCGACCTGAATACGCGGGTTCATCTCGATGAAGACATGTTGTCCCGCGCGCTCGCCTGCGGTGTCAACGAGAAACTCCACTGTTCCCGCGTTTTCATACCCAATGGACTCGGCAAAGGCGACCGCATCTCGCACGATGCGCTGCCTGAGCTCGGGGTCCAAGTTCGGGGCGGGGGCGATCTCGATAACTTTCTGGTGGCGACGTTGGACCGAGCAGTCACGCTCGAACAAGTGCAACGTCGTGCCTTGCTTATCCGCCATGATCTGGACTTCGATGTGACGGGGTCGAACTACCGCCTGCTCAACGAACATGCGACCGTCACCAAAGGCTGTTTCCGCTTCCCGCATGGCAGCCTCGAGAGCTGGTCGGAGTTCGTCAGGATTCTCGACCCTGCGCATGCCCCGTCCCCCACCACCGGCGACAGCTTTCGCAAAGATGGGGAAACCAATGTCCTCGGCGGCGGCTACAAGCGCATCGATATCGGTGGTCGCCTCACTCGAGGCAAGAACGGGAACACCGGCTCGAATGGCGTGCTCTTTGGCGGTGACCTTGTTTCCCGCCATTTCCAGGACCGAAGCAGGTGGTCCGACAAAACAATGCCCGCTTCTTCGCAGGCCCTGGCGAGGTCAGGGTTTTCACTGAGAAACCCATACCCCGGATAGACAGCATCCGCGCCAGCCAGTTTTGCCACGCGCATGATTTCGTCAATGTCGAGGTAGGCCCGAAGTGGGTGGCCAGGTTCGCCAATCTGGTAAGCCTCGTCAGCTTTCATGCGGTGCAACGAGAAGCGATCCTCGACGGGATACACGGCAACAGTCTTGAGGCCCAATTCGACAGCAGCACGGAAAGCTCTGATCGCAATCTCACCGCGGTTGGCGACCAGAATCTTGCTGACCATCGAGCGTTCCCTTTCCGAGCCCCCGACACCTCTTCGCCTAGGTCCTCAGCCCTAAGCCTAGCCAAGGCTAAGCTAGCCACGATGCGCGTAATCAGTTTGAGCTCTCTCAAGGGTGGTGTGGGGAAGACCACCGTGACTCTGGGGCTCGCCTCTGCCGCTTTCGCGAGAGGCCTGCGGACTCTGGTTGTCGATATGGATCCTCAGTCTGATGCTTCCACGGGAATGGATGTCATCGTGGGGCGCCACCTCAATATCTCTCATCTGTTGGCTTCTCCCCGCACGTCGCAGGTCAAGAACGCCATCGTTCCCAGCGGCTGGACGAGAAGCCACAAAGGAACCGTTGATGTCTTGTTGGGGTCTCCCTCGGCGATGGCTTTTGATTCACCGAGTTTGACCAAACGCGAGATTTGGCGACTGGAGGAGATTCTGGCAGCGGTGGAAGACGACTACGATATTGTCCTCATCGACTGTCCACCGTCGTTGAATGGGCTCACCCGCATGGCCTGGACGGCGAGCGACCGAGTCGCAGTGGTGACTGAACCCGGATTGTTCTCAGTGGCCGCGACTCAGCGAGCCTTTAGGGCGGTCGACGAGCTTCGACGAGGGGTATCACCTCGACTCCAGCCACTTGGGGTCATCGTGAACCGGGTGAGACCTCAATCGATTGAACATCAGTACCGCATCGACGAACTCAAGCAAATGTTCGGAGCCCTCGTACTCCAGCCAGAACTACCGGAGCGGGCCGCTCTCCAGCAGGCTCAGGGTGCTGCGAGTCCACTCCACATTTGGCCAGGTGAGAGTGCCGAGGAAATGGCCATCAACTTTGACCTGGTGCTGGATCGAGTAATTCGCTCAGTCCAGCTCGCTACACCGGAACCGGCCTAACTGGCGCGCTGGTTTCGCCTCGCGGCGAGCTCATCCCGAGGATCGATTCCCGCGTTGGTGGCTTCCACCGAGACGAGAGACGATTCGACCTCCCGCAGGACCTTGCCAACAGCAATTCCGAAAACTCCCTGACCGCGACTGACGAGGTCAATGACCTCATCGTTCGAGGTGCACAAATACACGCTGGCGCCATCCGACATCAAAGTAGTTTCGGCGAGACCGGTAATGCCCGCAGCCCTCAGCTGATCGACGGCAACCCGAATCTGCTGGAGTGAAATCCCAGTGTCGAGCAGTCGCTTGACGAGCTTGAGAACAAGGATGTCTCGGAACCCGTAGAGGCGCTGAGAACCGGAGCCATGTGCGCTTTGCACGGTCGGCTCAACCAGGCCGGTACGAGCCCAGTAATCGAGTTGACGGTAGGTGATGCCTGCAGCGCTCGCCGCGATGTGACCACGGTAGCCCTGCTCTTCTTCGATGATGGGCAGGCCATCGGTGAACAGTAGGTCTTTCGCATACTGCTCACTGGTGTTGTCTGACGAAGCCATCTCTCACCTAACCTTAATGTTCAACTTGACCCTTAGGGCTGCCCGATTACGATACCCGCAACCGGAAAAAGTCGTGGCTAACCAGCCATTCTGTCCTCTGGCGTGTCGCCTGAGGGAGCTTTAAGACTCTAGCTTGTTGATGGCGTCTCGGGTAAGGACCTGCCGCAGAGTTCCAAGAATGTCAGAGAGCTCACGGCCTTTTTCACGGAACTCATCTTTCGACACCTTCTTGCTCCCGCCGTGAGATGCCGCGACAGCTTGCGACACCAATCCCACTTCGCGATCGACAGCGAGACGCATGCCCCGAAGGTGTCGAGGTTCGAGACCAAATTTGGATGCGTCGACGATGGACTTCAACACCACGGCGTCGTGTTCAGAGAAGACACGCTTGGGCTCGATGAGCCCAGCCGAAATCGCTCCATCGAGAACGCTGGCGAGGGCGCCGCTGTGCTCGAGGAGCTCTTGCTTAGTGAGACGCTGAGAATCGACGACCGGAATGCCACCGGTCACGGGGCCAGCGTGAGGCAACACGGGGCTCTTCCCCTCATCGACATCGTCGAGGTACTGCTTGATGACCCGCAGCGGCAGATAGTGATCGCGCTGGACGGTGAGGACAAAACGCAACCGATCGACATCCGCCGGGGAGTACGTGCGGTATCCGGCAGGGGTGCGCCCCGGCGAAACGAGCTCCCGGTCTTCAAGGAACCGAAGTTTCGACGGTGAGAGGTCGGAGAACTCTGGGGTGAGTTTGGCGAGGACTTGACCAATAGACAACAGCGTCGGTCGAGCGCTACCGGTGGCCGGCTTCCGCGCCGCACTCGCACTCACGAGGCTTGGCCTCCTGCACCGCGCTCGGAGCGTGATGCGTAGAAGGTCATACGAAACTTGCCTACTTGAACCTCCGCACCATCGTGGAGGAGAGCCTGATCAACCAGGACACCGTCGAAGTAGGTTCCATTGAGAGAGCCCATATCTTTTACCTCAAAAGAGCCACCGTGTCGGACAAATTCAGCGTGACGCCTGGAGACTGTCACATCATCGAGAAAGATATCGGCATCCGGGTGTCGTCCCGCAATAGTCGAGTCCTGGTCCAACAGAAACCGAGCCCCCACGTTGGGACCCTTGCGCACTATCAGTAACGCCGAGTCCGCAGGGAGAGCTGCGATGATTTCTTGTTCTTCGAGTGAGACACCTGATTCGAGGCCTTGCAGCTTCTGCTGGAACTCCGGGCCAAACTTCTGTGTTGGGTCGGGGGCTCCTGGGCTGTCCGGGCCGGTCGGTGTCTCGCTCATTCCACTCCCTCGATGGTCGAGTTCACCCTATCTCAAGAATTGTCTTGCCCGCGAGTCGCCTTCCGAGCAATCGCGATGGCGTCGAAAAGGTACGAAAAACCCACCACCCAATAGAGGACAACAGTGATGATGGCGATCGGCCACGCGACCATCATGAGCACCTCACCTACCGACACGGAGACGTATTCACCGATCATCATGCTCAGCAAAAACAGCGGCAAGACAAAGAGAAGCCCGAAGGTGGCGACCTTCCCCCACCACTTAACCGGCAGAGTTCCCGCGCCGTAGGGACGCATGACCAATCCCCCGATACCGAGCAGTGCATCACGCAGCATGACCAGGACAACGAACCACCACGGCACGACGTCTTGAATGGCCAGGGCGATGACGGTGGCCGCGATAAAGAGTCGATCGGCGAAGGGATCGAGAAACTGCCCCAAGCGAGTGATCTCGTTCATACGCCGGGCAATCATCCCGTCGACAAAATCGGTCAGCACAGCAACAACCAGGAGAACGAAAGCGGGAAGCAGCCGGTCTTGAATGACCAGCCAGAGGAAAACAGGAATGGCCATCAGTCGCACAACGCTGACCGCGTTTGCGAGAGTCCAGACTTTTGAGCTGACGACCTGCTCCTCCACCATGCGCTCAGTGTAGAAGTGAATCGTGAATTATCAGGGACTTCTCAGCGCCACTCGGCCCTCGTTGCGAACGTATGGCGGTCCCGGGGTTTACCCTGAGGGAATGTCGTGCATCCGATTCAACACCACCGCGATGAAGTCACAGCTGAATGAAGCTCGCGTAGCGGGTCTTGGCGATGACCCCGTGGCGTCTTTCCTCTCACCAGAAATTACTGAGTCGAAGGTGAAGAGGATTGTCACGATGTCCGAAGACCCTAACCCCAAGATTCGAGAGAGCGCTGCGCTGTCCTACCACGCCCCCCTCTCGGTTTACGAGAAGCTGGCGAAAGACCCTGACGAGGGCGTTCGGAGCTGCCTTGCTCGCAACCAAACAACGCCCTGCGATGTTCTTCGGTTGCTGGCCCGCGACTCATCGGAAAATGTTCGTGCGTTTGTCGCAGTGAATTATTACGTCCCCGAGGACGCCATGGAGGAGTTGGCACAGGACCCCAGCCCCACAGTGCAGAAACTCGTCGCCTGGAAGGCGTCCCTCAAAGACGACGCCGAGCTCGTCTCCGCTTAGGACCCAGCCTGGTGCACGCGCTTCGGGAGGAGCGCCGCAATGGCCACGAGCGCTTTGTATCGCAGGCTCGGAATGGTGACAGCACGGCCAGCTTCGACTGCCCTGAGCGAGCGCTCCACGACATAAGGCGCACTCAACCAGAGGAACCCCGGAAATGCGCTGATGTCCATGCGCATGCGCTGGTGAAACTCTGTGCGCGTGAAGCCCGGTGCAACAGCGCTCACGTGAACGCCCCGAGCCTTATACGTCGCATTGAGCGAGCGGGCCATGCTCAGACCCCACGCTTTATTCGCAGAGTAGGAACCCCTCGCCAAATACCCCGCCACGCTCGAGACAAACACGATGCGTCCCTCCCCACGCTCGAGCATTCCCGGCAGGGCGGCTCTTGTGAGCTCCAACGGAGCAGTCACGTGGATGGCGAGATGGTTTCGTTCCGCTGACAG
>JALQXU010000099.1 GCA_023263045.1 Pontimonas sp. | reverse complement strand
GGCCTCAAAGTTGCGTACACGCTCGAGGAAATTCCGGAGCAGTTCGATTCAGCGACAAGGGAAGCCCTCGCGGCCTTCGGCCGCGGAGAATGCTTCGTCGAGAAGTATCTCGAGAAGCCGCGCCACGTCGAGACACAGTGTCTGGCCGACTCAGAAGGGAACGTGGTCGTAGTTTCGACGCGGGATTGCTCTCTCCAGCGTCGGCATCAAAAACTCGTTGAAGAGGCGCCCGCTCCTTTCCTGTCGAAGGCCCAGCAAGAAACGCTGTACTCCTCATCCAAGGCCATTCTCAAAGAAGCCGGCTATGTGGGTGCCGGGACGTGTGAGTTCCTGATCGGTAAGGACGGCACCATTTCTTTTCTTGAAGTGAACACTCGACTTCAAGTCGAACACCCGGTTTCGGAGGAAGTCACCGGAATCGACCTTGTCCGTGAGCAATTCCGCATCGCTGAGGGTGGCCTCATCGATTACGAAGACCCGTCTATCCATGGGCACTCGATCGAATTTCGCATTAACGGCGAAGATCCGGGGCGAGGTTTTCTCCCCACTCCAGGACCCATCCACACCGTGAGGTTCCCCGGCGGACCAGGAGTGAGAGTTGACTCAGGAATCACCACAGGCGACATCATCACTGGCTCGTTCGATTCACTCCTCGCCAAACTCATTGTCACGGGTTCTACCCGAAAAGATGCGCTGGAAAAAGCTCGGCGTGCTCTCAGAGAATTTGAAATAACGGGTTTACCCACAGTTATTCCTTTCCACCGAGTCGTGATCGAAGACGCAGCCTTCGCGGCCGAGGGTGCTGAGGATTTTCTCGTTCATACCCGCTGGATTGAAACCGAATTTGACACCACGATTGAGCCCTGGGAGGGGGCTATCGAAGAGGGTTTTGATGCAGAAGAGCTCTACCGAACCGTTGTCGTTGAAGTCGAAGGTCGTCGTCTCAAGGTAGGGGTTCCTGCAGGAATTTTTGCAGCCGGACAGAGGGCCACACTCGGCAAAGCTCCCAAGCGCGCGGTGACCGGTCAGTCGTCCGGTGGGGCATCGGAAGGCCGGATCACCTCTCCCATGCAAGCCACTGTCGTGAAGGTCCTTGTTGAACCCGGAGCTTCAGTGGTGGCAGGAGACCTTATTTGTGTGCTGGAAGCCATGAAAATGGAACAGCCCATCATGGCCCCCGTCGATGGAACAGTCGAAAGCGTCGGAGTGAGCCCCGGTGATGCCATCTCGGGTGGTCATCTGCTCGCAGTCATTGCCTAGGCCTGTCTCACCCCCCCCTTCCCCGATAGCCTTACTAGATGGCATATTTCGTTATGAACTCGAGTCCTTTTGAGCTTGCGCAGGAGGCCGCGGCAGTCATTGCCTCGGCAACGGGTGTCGCGAACCATGACATCGCACTGACTCTCGGGAGCGGATGGGGCAAGGCTGGCGAGTTGCTCGGAGAAACAATAGCCACACTGGATGCGTCGGATGTTCCGGGGTTCTCGTCCTCCGGAGTTCCCGGTCACTCTGGCACTATTCGATCGATCTCGATGCCTAATGGCAAAGCAGCCCTTGTGATCGGGGCACGAACCCACTATTACGAAGACAAAGGTGTGCGGGCAGTCGTGCACTCAGTCAGAACAGCAGCGGCGACTGGGGCAAAGATCATGATTCTGACCAACGGAGCAGGCGGAATCAAAGAGTCGTGGTCTCCTGGCCAACCAGTGCTGATTTCTGATCACATCAACCTCACCGCCAACTCACCCCTTGAAGGTGCAACCTTCATTGACCTGACCGACCTGTATTCGAAGCGACTTCGCACACTGGCTAAGACAGTCGACCCCTCCCTCGACGAAGGGGTTTATGTGCAATTCCGAGGGCCCCACTATGAGACTCCTGCAGAGGTTCAGATGGCGAAAGCAATAGGAGGTCACATTGTTGGCATGTCTACCGCTCTCGAAGCCATCGCTGCGAGAGAGGCAGGCATGGAGGTGTTGGGCCTCTCCCTCATCACGAACCTTGCCGCTGGAGTGTCCCCTCATCCTCTGAGCCACCAGGAAGTCATTGATTCTGGCAAAGCCGCGGAACCAGTGATCAGCAAACTTCTCGCCGACATTGCTTCTGCACTATGAGGTCGCACGATTCACTCGCCGCGTCAATGCAGGACTGGGCTGGTCAAGATCCCGAAGAGGGCTATCGAAACAACACTCTCGCCCTCATTCAACAACTCCTCAGCGGAGATGAATCCGCGGCCGATCGTGCGAACGAGTTGTTTGGGAGGCGTCTTACTTTTGGGACCGCCGGAATTCGAGGCCCCATGCGCGCCGGGCCAAATGGCATGAATCGTCTCGTAATCTCGCAAACGACCGCGGGTCTAGCGAAATACCTCAAGGAAAAATCGGCGGCAGACCAAGCTTCAGACCTTCTTGTCGTCATAGGTTTTGATGGTCGTCATCACTCAGAGACCTTTGCGCGAGACACCGCGGAAGTGCTCTCTGGTTATGGAATACACGCTGCAGTCCTTCCGCGAATGCTCCCGACACCCGTCCTTGCCTTCGCCGTGAGAGAGCTCGATGCCGATGCCGGCATCATGATTACCGCGAGTCACAACCCAGCCGAAGACAACGGCTACAAGGTCTATCTCGGTCATCAAGACGGGGGATCACAAATTATTCCTCCGGTCGACAGCGACATAGAGGCTCACATACATGCTGCTGCCACAGGCGAAACATGGTCCTCACTTCCAAGGTCTCGAGACCTGGTTTCCCCCGTTGATGGCAACATCGTCGACAAGTATCTTGACGCCACTGTGGAGTCCTTGGACCTTGCGCCACCAACTGCTCCCGCTCCCAGCATTGTCTACACCGCCATGCATGGTGTGGGCGGGGAAACATTCCTCCGCGCTATGGATCGGACAGGTTTTCCAGAACCGCTCGTTGTGGAGCAGCAATTCGCACCCAACCCCGACTTCCCCACCGTTGCTTTTCCTAACCCGGAGGAAAAAGGAGCTCTTGACCTGAGCTTTGAGAAAGCACGTGCGCACAAAGCAGACCTCATCATCGCTCATGACCCCGATGCCGATCGACTTGCCGTGGCCCTGCCAGATTCAACGTCCCCGAGTGGGTACACAGCTCTCACAGGGAACCAAGTCGGCGTACTCTTGGGTTGGCACATGGCTCGAAGAGCTCGCTCACACAACATTGAAGGCTCACTGGCAAATTCCCTTGTGAGTTCGCCAGTTCTCGGAAAAATCGCCCGGCATTTCGGCTTGAATCACCGTGAGACTCTCACAGGTTTCAAATATGTCTCTCGAGTCGAGAATTTGATTTTTGGTTTTGAAGAGGCCCTGGGGTATTTGGTGACGCCCGACGTTGTCCGAGACAAGGATGGAATTTCTGCAGGCCTGTTGATGGCATCAGTCGCCCACACTCTTGCAGCTGAGGGACGAACCGTCTGGGATTACCTCCTCGAGATTGAAGACGCTGTTGGTGCCTTTGCCTCG
>JALQXU010000098.1 GCA_023263045.1 Pontimonas sp. | reverse complement strand
CATAATCGACGCGATAAGAAGCCTTGGCTCCGTATTCGAGGGCGACCTCGACCAAGCGAACGCTGTTGGAGGAGTTGGGGGATCCGACCACGATGACCAAGTCGCACTCGGGCGCAATCTTCTTGATCGCCACCTGACGGTTTTGGGTGGCATAACAAATGTCGTCACTCGGGGGATCCTGCAGGTGCGGGAAGCGCTCACGCAACCGACGGACCGTCTCCATCGTCTCGTCCACACTCAACGTGGTTTGGGACAACCAGATGAGGTTCTCTGTGTCGGGAACGTCAATCCGATCAGCTTCCTCGGGGTCGTTGACGAGGGTGGTGTGCTCGGGAGCGTGACCCATGGTTCCCTCGACCTCTTCGTGACCGGCGTGGCCAATGAGGAGGATGTGGTAATCCTGGCCGGAGAATCGCACCGCTTCGCGGTGAACCTTCGTGACGAGCGGGCAGGTGGCATCGATTGCGTTCAAAGAGCGATCTTCGGCCTCCTGGACCACCATCGGAGAGACACCGTGAGCGGAGAACACAATGTTCGACCCCTCGGGGACCTCAGCGACCTCATCGACAAAGATGACGCCTTTCGATTCGAGCTCCCTGACCACGTGGATGTTGTGCACGATTTGTTTGCGCACATAAACCGGTGCGCCATAGCGCTCCAACGCTTTCTCCACGGCTATGACAGCTCGATCCACACCCGCGCAATAACCCCGTGGAGCTGCCAGGAGGATGCGCTTATCGCCGGTGACCGAGGTGGGCTGAAGCTTCTCGCGACGCTGGGGAATCAGCGGTGCTTCCAGCGTTGTTGCCCCACCATTGCTAATAGTCACGCGCTCCAGTGTAGAGGGCGGTACCGCCAAGACCCCTGAGTGTCTTAGCCTGGGAAGCGATGTCCCACGCCACCAATGACTCCTCCCCCGAGGCCCCCTGGTCGATCCAGAAACTCTCGGAGTTAATGGGCGGATATATCGACCGCTTAGGTCCGGTGTGGGTCGAAGCCGAGATCACTCAGTGGGGCCAGTCTGCTGGGAACATCTACGGAAAACTCTCCGATACCGAAGCCGATGCGCAGGTATCCATCACCATCTGGCGTCGCTCCCAGGAGAGAATCCCTGAAGGGCTCCACCAAGGCGACCGCGTGATTGCGCAGATCAAGCCCAGCTGGTGGGTCAAAGGCGGAACACTGAGCATGAATGTGCTCGAGATGCGCCACACCGGACTTGGAGAAATACTCGAGAAGCTCGAGAAGCTGAAGGCCCAACTCGCCAGTGAAGGCTTGTTTGATCTAGAGCGTAAGAAGCCGCTTCCCTTTCTGCCGGGAGTCATAGGACTGGTCACCGGGAAAGACTCAGATGCAGAAAAAGATGTTCTGACTAACGCAAAGCTGCGGTGGCCAGAGGTCGAATTCGTGGTGGAGCACGCGGCAGTGCAGGGCGATAAGTCAGTCGGCGAGGTCATGGCCGCGCTCCAGAAGCTTGACGATAACCCCGCTGTGGAGGTCATCATCGTGGCCAGGGGCGGTGGAGATTTCATGAACCTCTTGCCCTTTAGCGATGAGCGGCTCGTGCGCTTGGTGGCATCCCTCACCACACCGGTGGTCAGTGCCATCGGGCACGAAGCAGACCGTCCCATCCTCGATGAAGTGGCCGACCTCCGAGCCTCCACGCCCACGGACGCTGCCAAACGAGTGATTCCCGACGTGGAGGCAGAAAAGCAGCTCCTCGAGGAGGCGAGGCATCGTCTCGATGCGAAGCTCTCAGCCCTGATTGATGTGGAACTCGAACGCCTCGAATCCTTTCGCACCAGACCCGCGCTCGCTGATCCCGACTCGATCATTGATCGCAAATCGGAGGAGCTGCTCCAAATTGTGGCTCGGGGCGTTGATGTCTCGTCACTCGTGATCGAGCGCCACCAAGCTCAGCTCGCCCAATTGACGGGTTCCTTGCGAGGCCTGTCACCCCAAAACACGCTCGATCGCGGGTATGCGATTGCGCGGGATGCGCAGGGCCGAGTGATCTCTCGTGCCGACCAAGTGAGCTCCGGCGATGCTCTTCGCCTGAGAGTGGCCGACGGCGAAATCGGCACCCACGTCGACTAGGCCCCCGAGTAAGCTGGCGGTAATGAGCGAGAAGACAAGCCCCGACGATATCCAGGCCATGTCCTATGAACAGGCCAGGGATGAACTGGTCGCTGTAGTGGGCAAGCTCGAACAGGGCGGAATCACCCTCGAGGAGTCGATTGGACTCTGGGAAAGAGGCGAAGCACTCGCCGCCCGGTGTGAAGAGTGGTTGGTGGGGGCGCGAGCTCGCCTCGGGGCCGCCAAGAAAGCTCGCGAAGACTCCTAATGGCCAGAACCATCCTCACCTCGGGGCCAGAGAATCCCGAGGACAAAGCAGCACGAGTGGCTAAAGCTCGGGCAGAGCGTCGCCAACGCCAGAACATGAGAAACCTGGTGTGGTCAGTCTTGGCTTCCCTGGGACTCGTGGCATTGCTCGTCATCGTGGTGGTTCGGCCCGATACAAACCTGGTGGAAGAAATCGACTGGCAAGAAGTCGCCGAACAAAGCGCCGACCAGCTACCGGGTGATCCCGTAGTCCCCCGACTCTCTGACCTATGGACGTCCAACCGCGCTGAAGTCACGAAAGAGCCCGGCGCCACAGCGACCTGGTCGATTGGGCTGTTGGGACCAGAGGACAGCTACGTCTTCGTCGACCAGGGATTTGGCGCTAACGATGCGTGGGTCGCACTTCGGGTCGAACAATCAGCCAGCACAGGTGAGGTTCTCCTGGGGTACCCACCAAACCAAGTGGCCTGGATGGAGTATGACCGCAGAGAGGTCGACCCGGGCGGCAATAACGCCTATGTGGTGGTCCTCGACTCTGACGACAGCATCGTGGTGGTCGGGGGGACCAACGCGAAAGGTGTGACCGAGGTCGCGAGTGAAGTGTCGTGGCGCTTAGCGGAGGAGAACCTGCGATGACGACTCCCCTGCTCAGCCCTGCAGAAGCGTGGCACAGAATGAAAGCCGGGAACGAGCGCTTTATCGAAGGTGTGCAGCGCCACCCCCGCCAGGATGCGGAGCGTCGAAGCGAGATCGAGCACGCTCAAACCCCTCACGCCGCGGTGTTTGGGTGCGCTGACTCACGTATTGCGGCGGAAATCATTTTTGACAAAGGGCTCGGCGACCTCTTTGTGGTGCGAAACGCGGGACAAGTGATTTCGTCCTCGGTGATCGGATCCCTCGAATACGCGGTCGAAATTCTGGGTGTTCCCCTTATCGTGGTGCTCTCACACGACAACTGCGGTGCTGTAATTTCTGCGCTATCCCAGGACACACCGGAGGCGACACCCCTCCCTCCGCACATTGCGGCCATCACAGAGGCCATCGCCCCCGCTGTCACCCGAGTGCGCCTCTCACGGGGTCTTCAACCTGGTGAGTTGGATGACTCTGAGGCGGTAGGGCAGGAACACCTCCGCGACACCGTGTCGAAGCTTCTGGCCTCCAGTGAGCTCATTAGT
>JALQXU010000097.1 GCA_023263045.1 Pontimonas sp. | reverse complement strand
GGGCTGAAAACGCTCCTCCACCGGTGGTGCATCCGCGAGCCCAAAAGCGTGAGCAACCTGCCACGAGAGATATACCTCGTCGCCGTGTTTCGCGTGTTCACCGAGCGACGTGTTTTGGGCGAAGACCGTAATCTCGCCTAGACCTGGGACATCCACCAAGTACTGGGTGCTCACTCCGCTAAACGACGCATCCACTACTCGGCCAGGTCCCACGACGCTCACATCGGCACCTGCACTGGGTTTGCTCTGGTGCAGGGATACTTTCTCCGGCCTAATACCGACTGTGACGGTCCCGCGATGGGCAACGGCTCGATCGACTGGGACTCGAAGCTCGTGACCCTGCGACGAGACTGTAATCACGGAAGCTGTGGACCCCGTCACCTCACCGCCGAAAAGGTTGGACTGACCGAGGAACGTCGCCACGAAGGCGGTCTGAGGAGACTCGTAGAGATCCTCGGGTGCGCCCATCTGCTCGATGCGACCTTGGTTCATCACGGCAACGGTGTCGGCCATCGTCATGGCCTCTTCTTGGTCGTGGGTGACGTGCAAGAAGGTGAGGCCCACCTCAGATTGAATGTCTTTGAGTTCGAGCTGCATTTGTCGACGCAGCTTCAAATCCAGAGCTCCCAGAGGCTCATCCAGCAGAAGCAGAGCGGGGCGGTTGACAACGGCGCGCGCCAAAGCTACGCGCTGCTGCTGCCCACCGGACAGCTGCGCAGGTTTCCTCGTGGCGACGTGGGCGAGCTCCACCAAGGCGAGAGCATCACGCGCCAGCTTCTCGGCATCCGCAATCTTCCTGCGCTTTAGGCCGAACATGACGTTCTCGAGGATTGTCATGTGGGGGAACAGTGCATAGGACTGGAACACCGTGTTGACCGGCCGCTGATAAGCCTTCGTCGACGTAACGTCTTTGCCACCGATCAGGATGTGCCCCTCGGTGGGCTCCTCCAGCCCTGCTACGAGCCGAAGCGTCGTGGTCTTGCCACAACCGCTTGGCCCGAGCAGGGCAAAGAAGGATCCAGCAGGAATGTCTAACGAGAGGTCGTCAATAGCCGTGAACCCCGGGAACCGTTTAGTGACGTTCACCAAGGACAGGTCGGCGCCCGCCTCCGCAAATTGTTTTGCTGAAGCGTCAGACATCTCGTCGTCGACTCCTAGGTCTACGCGCCGAGTGCGATGGCCTGGAAGGCTGCCTGGTACTCGTTGTCCTCGTCGGAGGTGAGAGTGCGGAAGGCCTTCACCTGAGACAGAGTTGCCTCGTCAGGGAAGATCATCTTGTTCTCAGCCAACTCGGGGTCGATTTCCATAGCAGCCTCGTAAGCGCCCTTGACCGGAGTCACGTAGTTCACCCACGCAGCAACTTCAGCAGCAACCTCAGGCTCGTAGTAGTAGTTCATGAGGGTTTCTGCGTTGGTCTTGCGGGGAGACCCAATCGGGACGACCATCGTGTCATTCCAGATCGTGGCGCCGGTTTCCGGAATCACGAACTTCCACTTTTCGCCGTCGTCGTAACCGTTTTCGAAGTTGATCAGCGTGATATCACCCGACCATCCGATGGCCACCAGGGCGTCCTCATTGACGAGGTCCTCGGTGTAGGAGTTACCGCGCACGTTACGAATTTGGCCAGCTTCGACCTGCTCACGCAACACATCAAGTGCGGCGTTGAACTCATCGGCGCCCCAGTCTGACGAAATGTCAACACCGTTTGCCAACATCAGAAGACCCACAGTGTCACGCATCTCGGAGAGCACGACCACACGACCCTTGAGTTCGGGAGCCCATAGGTCCTCGACGTTGCGGATTTCTCCGACCTTGTCGACGTTGTAGGCAAGACCTGCGAAGCCGCCCTGCCAGGGGAGGCTCATCTTGCGACCGGGATCCCAACCAGGGTTGGCCAGAGAGTCGACAACATTGGCCTTGTTAGGAATGTTGGCCTCGTTGAGCTCCTGCACAAAACCGAGTTGACCCCAGCGAGCAGCCATCCACTCTGTGGGAACGACGATGTCGGCACCGATGTCTTGACCGAGCTGCAGCTGGTCACGAACCTTTGCGTAATAGGTGTTGTTGTCGTCGTAGTCGACCATGTAGTTGACCGAGATTCCGGTCTGCTCCTGGAAGCGCTCCAGCGTGGGGTAGTTACCGTCGTCATCCTCATCGATGTAGAACGGCCAGTTCGACCAGTTCAGCGTGGGATCCGAGGCAGAGATGTCCTCCGCTGCCTCAATGTCGCTATCTGCCGCGCAGGCAGCCAATCCCAGTGCTACGGCGCCACCACCGGCTCCCGCGAGAAAAGAACGCCGCGATAGTTGCGATTTGCGAGCCATCTTGACGAGGCTGCGGACCATCGGGTCCTCGGGAAGTGGACGATTCATCATTGAACTCCTTCATTCACTCTGGTGCTAGTGCACGGGGGTTGATTTGATACTAGACCTCCCACCCGCCATCCCATGACGACAGGTGTTACGGCCTGGTAACTCTCTCTCTCTTCGGTTCTGTATCTACTCTCCAATAAATGACATGACGTGCTTGATGCGGGTGTAATCCTCGAACCCGTAGTGGGACAGGTCCTTGCCATATCCGGAGTGCTTGAAGCCTCCGTGGGGCATTTCTGCGACGAGCGGGATGTGGCAGTTAATCCACACCGCGCCAAAGTCCAACCCCTTCGCGAAGCGCATGGCGCGACCGTGGTCTTTAGTCCAGACGCTAGAGGAGAGACCATACAAAACGTCGTTGGCCATCTGCATGGCTTCCTTCTCCTGGGTGAAGGGTTGAACAGTAATGACCGGTCCAAAGATTTCGGTTTGGATGGCGTCATCGGTTTGCTTGAGTCCGGTGACCACGGTGGGCTCGATGAAGTAGCCCTTGTCGCCCTGACGAACACCACCGGTCTCGATCTTTGCGTTACCCGGCAGAGCGTCAATCATGCCCATGACGCGGGTCATCTGGTTCTGGTTGTTGACCGGACCATAGAACGTGTTCGGATCACTGGGCATACCGGTTTGCACATTGTCGGCAACCCACTTGGTCAGCGCAGCGACAAACTCATCGTGAACACTCTTGTGAACCAAGACCCTGGTCGCAGCGGTGCAGTCCTGTCCCGCGTTGAAGTACCCGGCGATACCGATGCCCTCTACAGCCTTCTCGATGTCGGCATCATCAAAGACAATGACCGGTGCTTTGCCACCGAGCTCCAGGTGAACACGCTTGAGATCCGTCGAGGCAGCCTTCGCGACCTCCATACCCGCGCGCACGGAGCCCGTAATCGACACCATCTGAGGAATCTTGTGGTCGATCATCGCCGCGCCACTGGTGCGGTCACCCGTGATGACGTTCACAACACCGGGCGGCAGGTGGAGCGAGCAAATCTCGGCCAGCAACAGGGTTGTCTGAGGGGTGGTGTCAGAGGGCTTCAAGACCGTGGTGTTACCGGCTGCAACGGCGGGAGCAAATTTCCACACCGCCATGTTCAGTGGATAGTTCCAGGGTGTGACCTGACCCACCACACCGATGGGCTCGCGACGAATCATGGAGGTGTGGTCCTTCATGTATTCGCCAGCGCTCCGGCCTTCG
>JALQXU010000096.1 GCA_023263045.1 Pontimonas sp. | reverse complement strand
GAGGCCTGGGTTCGTCGGGTGCAGCGATTGTCTCGGGTGTGATGGCCGCGAAGGGGCTCCTGGAGGGCATCGTGGAGTTCAGCGCGTCAGAGTTGCTGGCGTTGGCCACCGACATGGAGGGCCACCCCGACAACATTGCCCCCTCGCTTTTTGGTGGTTTAACCATCGCCTGGATGACCGAGGAAGGCCCCAAGCATAAGAAGCTCAGTGTGCACCGGGGCGTTTCCCTGGTGGTGGCGGTTCCCGAAGACGCAAGCATGTCGACCCAGTTGGCGCGCAGTTTGCAGCCGGAGACTGTTCCTCACCAGGATGCGATCTTCAACCTGTCTCGATCCGCGCTGCTGATTGCCGCATTGATTCAAAGCCCTGAGTTGCTGTTTGAAGCGACCGAAGATCGACTGCACCAGAACTATCGAGCCAGTGCGATGAAAGACACCGATGAGCTGTTGCAAAAGCTTCGCTCCCAGGGATATCCCGCGGTGGTCTCGGGGGCAGGTCCCTCGGTCCTGGTTTTGTGTCCTGATCCGGGGCAGCGCTTAGATATTGCGCAGGTCGTCGAAGCTCACGGTGGTGGCAAGTGGACTAGTCACATGCTGACTGTCGATGAGCGAGGTGCTACAGTTGAAGCAGTTCCGGCGCTCGCCGACTGACCCCAGTTAGCGCTCCGGATCGCCTCATCACCGTCAACGCCACGTCCGTTCCAGGACGTGAGGGTCCATGTGACAGAGGGAGCCAGTCTCCATCGGACCACCAAGCCACACGGCGATGCGGGTCAATCTAGGGCCGCACTCGCGGCGATAAATCAAGGAGAAAACGTGGATTCAGAGAATCAAGAATCAACCCCCGAGACCTCGGAAGCAGCATCGACACCGCGCAAGCGCGCACCTCGCCGAGTGGTCTCCACCGATCTGCCCGAGAAGGGAGCGGAGAAGGCTGCTGACGCGAAAGCCGAAGCCCCAGCTGATGCCGCTGACAGTGGCGCAGAGAAGCCGGCCACGGAGCGTCCTCGTCGACGCCGGCCAGCCTCTGACAAGAGCGAAACCAACGCTTCCGAGGCTGACGCCGCTGAGTCGTCTGAAGAGTCAGAGAGCTCGGAGGACACCAACGACGGTGGTGGCTATGGCCGTGGTCGCGGCCGTGGTCGCGGACGCGACCGTCGCCGTGGCGGCCGAGGCGGATATGGCGACGACGGCGAGCCAGAAATTTCTGACGACGATGTCCTCATCCCCATCGGTGGAATCTTGGACGTGTTGGACAACTACGCCTTTGTCCGCACCCAGGGATACCTTCCCGGACCCACCGATGTGTATGTGTCGCTCGGCCAGGTCAAGAAGTACAACCTGCGCAAAGGTGATGCCGTTATCGGCGCTATTCGCCAGCCTCGTGAGGGCGAAAACCAGGGCCGCCAGAAATACAACGCGCTCGTGAGCGTGGACACCATCAATGGTCAGACCGTGGAGGAAGCCGCGAACCGCGTCGAGTTTCAGGCGCTCACCGCCGTGTACCCGACTGACCGGGTGCGCATGGAGACGTCGAAGGATGAGCTTGTGGGCCGCATGGTCGACGTGTTTGCACCGGTAGGCAAGGGTCAACGCGGCGTCATTGTGGGGGCTTCCGGGACCGGCAAGTCACACACCGTGGCCTCCATGGCCGCCGCTGTCGCCCAGAACGTCCCCGATGCGCACCTCATGGTCGTGCTCGTCGATGAGCAGCCGGAGGCCATCACGGAAATGCAGCGCGGCGCGAAGGGCGAAGTCATTACCTCCACCTTCGATCGCTCCGCCGATGACCACACCACCATCGCAGAGCTCGCCATTGAGCGCGCGAAGCGGTTGGTCGAACTGGGTCACGATGTCGTCGTGTTCGTCGATTCGCTGACTCGACTGGCCAGGGCGTATCAGCAGAGCATCGGTGGCAGCAGTCGCGGCGGGTCCGATTCTGCCTGGGTCTACCCGACGAAGAAACTCTTCGGTGCTGCGCGCAACGTTGAGGGTGGCGGATCGCTCACCATTGTGGGAACTCTTGCCACCAACACCGGTATCGCACTAGATGATGTTGTCGCGAGCGAGATTGCCGGGACAGCCACGATGGAGCTGCGTTTGAGCCAGGATGCTGCGGCATCGAGGCTTTTCCCCGCGGTCGATATTCGCCACTCGGGAACTCGTAAAGATGACCAGCTTCTCTCCGCCGATGAGCTTCGCGCAATCTCGGAGATTCGCCAGGGAATCGGCACCATGGATTCGGTGGCGAGCTCGAAAAGCGTCCTAGAGGGTATGAAGTCCTCAGCCTCCAACGTCGAGTTCCTCGTCGCGATGCCGAAGAAGCTCTAAGAAGACCTCGATGTTTGAGTCTGTTGATGCGTTGATTGCGGAGTATGCCGAGCTCCAGGAGAAGCTTGGCGACCCCGCAGTCCACGCTGATGCAGGCCTCTCGAAGAAGCTCAATCGTCGCTTTGCGGAGCTCTCCAAAATCATCGCTGCCCACGAGAAGATGACCACGCTGAGTGATGACCTCGCGGCAGCACAGGAATTGGCGAGCGAAGACGAATCACTCGCGGCCGAAGTCCCTGCCCTAGAGGAGCGGCTGACCGAAGCCACTGAAGCGCTTCGGTCGCTACTCATCCCTCGTGACCCCGACGATGGCCGTGATGTGATCATGGAAATCAAAGGAGGTGAAGGCGGGGAAGAGTCAGCCCTCTTTGCTGCCGACCTCCTGCGGATGTATATCCACTACGCCGAGTCCAGGGGATGGAAGACCGAGGTCTTGGACAAGACTGAGAGCGATATGGGCGGCTTCAAGAACGTCCAGGTTGCCATCAAGTCTTCGGCCACTGATCCCGCCGAAGGCGTCTGGGCGAGCATGAAGTATGAGGGCGGTGTTCATCGTGTCCAACGGGTCCCCGTCACCGAATCTCAGGGTCGAATCCACACCTCGACCACTGGCGTGTTGGTGTTCCCCGAGGTGGATGAGCCAGAAGAAATCGAAGTAAACCCGAACGACCTCAAGATTGACGTTTTTCGCTCGAGCGGACCGGGCGGGCAGTCCGTGAATACGACCGACTCTGCGGTGCGCATCACACACCTTCCCACCGGCATTGTGGTGTCGATGCAGAACGAGAAGAGCCAGATTCAAAACCGTGAGGCCGGTATGCGCGTGCTTCGCGCACGCTTGCTTGCTCGTCAACAAGAGGAAATCGCAGCGGCCGCTTCCGATGCGAGAAAGAGCCAAATCCGAGGGATGGACCGCTCCGAGCGCATCCGCACCTACAACTTTCCAGAAAACCGAATTGCCGATCACCGCACCGGCTACAAGGCATACAACCTGGATCAGGTCATGAGTGGTTCCCTAGGCCCGGTCATTGCCTCCTGCATCGAGGCTGACGAGGCTGAGCGCCTGGCTGCACTGGGCGACACTGCATGAGCCTTCCGGCTCTGATTGGTGATATCACCGCCAGGCTGGCTACAGCTGGAGTTCCCTCACCCGCAGTGGATGCCGAGTTTCTCGTTGCGCACGTCGCGGGGCTCTCCCGGGGTGAGCTCCTCGCGAAAATTCAGCAGGGGTATGAGCTGGATACTGAAAAGCTTTTGACCCTCGAAGAACTGGTGGCGAGGCGTGAACAGCGTGAGCCACTCCAACATCTTCTCGGTGCTGC
>JALQXU010000095.1 GCA_023263045.1 Pontimonas sp. | reverse complement strand
CCTCAGGCGAGGACATCGAATCGGCGTAGGGCTCGCGGAGGCTTGCTGTCAGGTTTTCGCTCGAAAACGTGACATACTGTGGGGGAAGGCCCTGCGAGTTCAGAAATGAAACTTGACAAGGGTTTTCTTACTGCCCGTTACACCGTGGAGCAGGTGGCTCATGGCACAACGCACACCACCGAAGTCGAGTGCGGGAAAAAAGGAACAAAAACCCGGTCTTTTGAGTCGCGTCTTCAATCGTGGGCGCGGAACCACTCCTGACAAGAAAGCAGCACCCCCTCCTGTGACACCCCCAGCGACCAAGCCCACCGCGAAGAAGAAGCCCGCCGCATCGAAATCAACGGCCGCTGCGAGTAAATCTGCATCAAAGGCCTCGGCAAAGGCCACCACCGCGAAGGCTGCGCCTAAGAAGACCTCTCCGGCCAAAGCCACAGCTAAGCCTGCGGCCAAGAAGACTGCCGCCGCCGCTCCAGCGAAGAAGGCGACTCCTGCGAAAGCAGCTGCCAAGCCGGTAGCAAAGAAACCTGCAGCGAAGGCCCCTGCGAAGAAGGCTCCTGCGAAGAAGGCTCCAACCAAGTCACCAGCCAAGACTTCCGCAACGAAAGCACCCGCTGCCAAAGCCCCGGCAAAGAAAACTTCCCCGGCTAAAGCAACAGCAAAGAAAGCTCCCGAGAAACCTGCGGCAAAGAAGGCAGCCCCTGCGAAAGTAGCTTCCAAGCCGGCGGCGAAGAAACTCGCCGCGAAGGCCCCAGCAAAGACCGCGGCGAAGGCTCCCGCGAAGAAACCTGCCGCCGCACCCAAAGCCAGTGGCGCGACGAAAGGCAAGAAAGCTACCGCGTCGACGGAAGTCCCCGTCAGCGATGACGAAGAGCCCGATGTTCTCGAAATCGAGGACGATGCTGACGATTCAGAGGATTCGAGTGACGAGGGTGCCACTGAAGTAGCTCCCGATGCTGTCGCGGA
The DNA here is from genome assembly GCA_023263045.1 of Pontimonas sp. GTDB lineage: Bacteria > Actinomycetota > Actinomycetes > Actinomycetales > Microbacteriaceae > Pontimonas. The sequence continues at coordinate 2,791 of JALQXU010000095.1, read as the reverse complement.
GAAGCTCGGCGCTGAAATGATCGCAGGCCTCGCCGAAGCCGGACTCGAGGATGAGGACGAAGGCGAGAAAGAGGTCCTTCCTCAAGGGGCCCTGGTGCTCTCCAGCACCGACGACGACGACGCGCCCATCATTTCGACCACCATCACCGGCGCCACTGCGGATCCAGTCAAGGACTACCTCAAGCAAATCGGTAAAGTCGCGCTGCTGAATGCTGAGCAGGAAGTGGAATTGGCGCTTCGTATTGAGGCTGGACTGTTTGCCGAAGAGAAGCTCTCCTCACTCACGGCGTCACAGAAAACCACCAAACTTGCTCGTGAACTCCACGAAATCGCCAAAGACGGTCAACGTGCGAAGAATCACCTCTTGGGAGCCAACCTGCGTCTGGTGGTGTCGCTCGCGAAGCGATACACCGGCCGCGGAATGCAGTTCCTCGATCTGATCCAGGAAGGAAACCTGGGTCTGATCCGTGCAGTGGAGAAGTTCGACTACACCAAGGGATTCAAGTTCTCCACCTATGCCACCTGGTGGATTCGGCAGGCCATCACCCGAGCCATGGCGGACCAGGCTCGAACGATTCGTATTCCCGTCCACATGGTGGAGGTCATCAACAAACTGGCCCGCGTTCAACGCCAGATGCTCCAGGATTTGGGTCGTGAACCCACTCCCGAGGAGTTGGCTCGCGAACTCGATATGACCCCTGAGAAGGTCGTCGAAGTCCAGAAGTATGGGCGTGAGCCCATCTCGCTCCACACACCATTGGGTGAGGATGGCGATAGCGAGTTCGGTGACCTGATTGAAGATACCGAGGCCGTCGTTCCCGCTGACGCGGTCGGGTTCACCATGCTGCAACGCCAGCTTGAAATGTTGCTCGATTCGCTCTCCGAGCGCGAAGCAGGGGTGATCCGAATGCGGTTTGGCCTCGGTGATGGCATGCCGAAGACTCTGGACCAAATAGGAGACACTTTTGGCGTGACTCGCGAGCGCATTCGTCAAATAGAGTCCAAGACCATGGCGAAGCTTCGCCACCCTTCACGTTCCCAGGCTCTGCGCGACTACCTCGAGTAAGCCCCATGGGTAAGGTGTCAGCCTTCGTTGTCGCGAAACTTCTGCGGTTTCTCACGCGTCTGCGCGGAGGCGGGTCGGCATTCCCTGGGCTTGTTCTCCTGAGGTTGCGCCCCCAGGTTCTTGCCGAAGCACTCGGTGACCTGCGCCTCGGACGAGTCTTTGTCTCGGGCTCGAATGGCAAGTCCACGACCACGACGATGATTGCCTCGCTCTTGCGTGCCCATGGCCTGAATGTTTTTTCGAACCCCGCGGGAGGCAATTTGCCCCAGGGCCTCGCCTCCGCGGTGGTCGGTCAGGCGAGTATCTCGGGCCGCGTGAAGGCTGATATCGCTGTTCTCGAAGTTGATGAGGCCTATGCCGAGCGCATTGCGGATGCTGTGGACCCATCCTGGGTGGTGCTCACCAACATTCAGGTGGATCAGTTGAACCGTTTCGGGGAGCCCGAGAGGGTGTATGCCATGCTGCGCGATCTCGCCGCTCGGGCCACGGAAGGCGTCATCATTAACGCCGCGGATCCGAATCTGGTTGCCCTGGGCGCAGAGGTCGCTCACGCGGGACAAAAGGTATTGAGTATTGAGGTCTCTGAAGAGGCCCTGTCCTCCGCAACCCACGGAGTCGTGGCTGCTCCTCTGGGTGCTGATATTCCAGAGCCTCTCGCGTCTGAGTCGGTGGCCACGTTGCTCTCCACGGCAGGGAGCCACGCCACTATTTCGGTCGGAGGGCAGGAGGTCGAGCTCGATGTGCCCGCACCTGGACTGCATTACGCCGTCGATGCTGCGATTGCTGTGGGGACCCTCGCGACGATACTGGGCCCAGAAGTCAAGGTGGAGGCTGTGAAGGGCGCCATGCGCGAGGGTACGCCGGTATATGGCCGAGGCGAGACCGTCACCTACAAGGGTCAAGACTTTGAGCTGACGATGATGAAGAACCTGCCTAGCCTGCAGGCGAATCTCGACGCGATGGTCAAGTCACCGGCGCTGGTCTGGGTGGCTGTCGACGAGGGAACTCCAGATCCCTCCTGGTTGTATGACGTAGATCTGGGTGTGATCGACCATGTCGATGTTCTCTCGGGCACCAAAGCCTGGCAGTGGGCTCTCTTTCTGGAGCATCGGGGCATTCCCTACGGTGACGTTATTGAGGACACTGCCAGCGCCCTCGAGTTCGTGCAGGGGCTTGCTCGGGAGCGGGAATTACCCGTCAGTGCGATTGTGAACTACGAGCAGATGATGCTGATTCGGCGTCTCGCCGGCTACAAAGAACTCGAGGGTGCCGCATGACTCAGTGGTTCACTATTGCCCGGGTACTCCCGGAGCGTCTGGGATTGAATGGCAGTTCTGCCTCGGCTGAGATTCTCGCGAAATGCCTGCGTGAAATGGGACACGAAGTTTCTGTTGTGGATGTTAATGGCCCGGCCGATGCACCCGGCAGTGTCGACATTGTGACGGTGGGGAGTGGCTCAAGCTCTCAAGTATCACCAGCCGCAACGGAGCTGATCGGGCTTGTTCGAGTGTTCTCTCAGTGGAAGAAGTCGGGCGCGCAGTGGGTTGCCATCGGAATGGGATGGGACCTTCTCGGAGAGTCTCTGATCACCTCGGATGGTGACAGTGTTCCGGGTGCGGGTGTGTTCCCCTCCCGGGCTGATTACCGACCGGGTCGATTCTCCGGCGAAGTTCACGGTCTCGATGCGCAGGGACGCGAATCCGCGGGATACATCAACCACCTGGG
>JALQXU010000094.1 GCA_023263045.1 Pontimonas sp. | reverse complement strand
CCTCTATGACATGGTCGATACCATGCGAGCAGCACCGGGGGTAGGTCTGGCTGCTCCTCAAATAGGCGTGTCCCAGCAGGTTTTTGTGTGGGAATGGACGGACGACGAGGGAATCCTTCAACAAGGTGCCGTCATCAACCCCTCGCTCGACGTGGGGCCTCAAACCACGACGTCCGCTGACCCTGAGGCGGACCTCGAAGGCTGCCTATCAATCCCTGACCTCCGTTTTCCCCTGGTAAGAGCGAATCGAGCCATCCTTCGAGGCACAACTCCCCAACAGACCCCCCTCCAGATCACCGCCGAGGGGTGGCTCGCTCGGATTTTTCAGCACGAATTCGACCATCTTCAGGGGACGCTCTATGTGGATCGCCTCCCGTGGCGAGAGAAAAGGCGCGCGCGACGCGAGATTCGAGGAAACGACTGGGGTCAGCCAGGACACTCCTGGACCCCGGGAGTCGATGCGTATGAGTTAGCCGAGGAGCCCGAAGAAACGTAGCCCGGCAGCGACAGCGCCCGCGGCCAGTAGCACCACGAGGAATGGTGCGCGGAAATACAGCAGGATGGCGGCCACTCCAACCGCGGGAAGGCGGGCATCCACGGCAACCCCGTCGTCTAACTGGAGGGTTTGAGACACCACGAGCGAAGCCAGCAGTGCGACAGTCACAAGACCCGCAATTCTGCTCATGAGCGCACCTTCGACAAACCGAGGGGGGACGAGATAACCCGCATTCTTCAGCGCCCACACAATGAGCGCTGAAGCCACTAAAGCAATCCAGAGTGTCATGGAGCCCCCTCCTCACCACCGGAGGCTGTCTCGGGAGCCACCCGGTGGCGATAGAGCGCCAGCACAATCCCCACAGCTGCTGCAGCGAGGACAGGTATACCCGCTGGCACCACAGGAATGAGCACCACGGTGATGGCAGCTGCCGCAATAGCAACAGCGATCGGTTCCTTCGAGACTAATCTCGGCCACAAGAGACCCAAGAAAGCCGCTGCAGCAACAGCGTCCAGCCCCCAGGTTCGAACATCACCGAGGGCGTCACCGGCGAGTGCGCCGATCAACGTGGCAAGATTCCAACCCAGATACAGCGCTATAGCCGTAGCCCAGAAACCGTGCCGGGCAGACTCCTCATTGGGTTGCGCAATGGCTACTGCTGTGCTCTCATCAACAGTCAGTTGCCCTGCGAGGGCTCTCTTCCAGAAACCAGGCCCGACCAAAGGTGACATTCTCAAGGCATAGAGACCGTTGCGGATACCCAAGAGTCCCGCTGAGGCGATTGCCGCTCCCGCGGCAGCAACTCCCCCGGTCCCGATAATGCCGATGAAGGCGAATTGTGATGCCCCGGAGAACATGAGGAGGCTGAGCACCATGGTTTGTCCGATGCTAAAACCCAGTGCAACAGACAACGCTCCGAAGGAGATGCCATAGAGCGACACCGCAAGAGCTACTTGTATGCCTTGAGCTCGTGCGCGGGTGTTGAGGGCCTCTTGGGGTTGCTCAGTCACGAGAACCTGAGCCGAGAGTATTTACCCCGTGGATACCGTTGTGAAATCGGAGGGTCGGGAACGCTGCTGACACACTGAATCCCACGCCTGGCACCCGGTGTGCAGAGAACACTCCCCCGAAGGTTTCCGTTCGAGTCTGCATTTCTTTCATGCCTCTGCCCGAGAGCACCTCTACAAGCGCTGCAGCGTCTTCTTCAACGGTGTAGGCAGCATCCTCCGGTGAGCGGAATCGTCGCTGCGCGCGCGTGCCATCATCGTCGACACGAACGTGTAGACCCTGGGCGCTCCAACTCATCGCCACCTTCACGGTGGTTCCTGGTCCCCCGTGGGCACGCGAGTTATTCAAGCTCTCCTGCAGGATTCTGAAGATGGCGAGCTCGGCACTTGGTGTGATGGAAAAGGGTTCACCGCTTTCCTCGAATTTGACGGTAATTCCGGATTGATTGATGGCGTCAAACAGGTCGTGAATGGATACCAGGCTCGGCATATTTGCCACGTCTTCTGAGCCTTCGCGCGAGACATTAACGACCCGACGAATGTCATTGAGAACTGCCCGTGCTGAATCGGCGATAGCTTCAGCTGCTCGAGAGGCAACTTGGGGATCAGACACCGCGGTAAACCTCGCCCCTTCTGCCTGAGAAATGAGACTGGTCAGGGTTGCAGCAGCGGCGTCGTGAACGTCACTAATCACCCGCATACGATCGGCCTGCTCGGCGAGCTTTACCTCGAGCTCGGTGCGATCCACATAGTCCTCAAACGCTCCCTGGTCGACCTCGCCTGACTTTTTCACAGAGCCATTCCCCCGTCGAGCAAGCCAGACGATGACCGCCAGCGACACAAGGAGCAGGCCCGCTAAGAGGGGAATGAGCCAGCCGGACTGTGTTGCCAGAAGGTCTGACATGAGTCCCTTTCCTCTGGGCAACGCTGGAGAGAGTAGTTGCTCCTCGACTTGGACTCGAACCAAGAACCTACCGGTTAACAGCCGGTTGCTCTGCCAATTGAGCTATCGAGGATTACGACGCTAACCCACGATGCTACCAGAGCACCACAGGGCTTTTTCGCCCCCTCAGGCTAGTAGCCAGCAGCCACATCGACAACACCGACGAGAGGGTCGCCTGAGGCGTAAGAGGCGACATTATTGCGAATTCGCCGGGCCAACAGTGGCGCAGTCATCGGGGGTGTGTCAGCGGAGTGAGAGGTGATGACAATCCTCTTTTCTCCCCAAATCGGGTGCTCATTCGGAAATGGCTCCGGATCCATCACGTCAAGTCCTGCGCCAAAGAGACGCCCCTCCGATACTGCTTCCAGAAGTGCATCTGCATCAACTAAGGAACCCCGGGCAATGTTTACGACGACTGCGTGATCCGGTAGAAGTCGAAACTCCTCGGCCCCCATCACATGGGCTGTCTGGTCTGTGGCAGCTGCCGCCACAACGACGGCGTCCGCCTCAGGCAAGACAGAATGCAGGCGATCAGCAGTGACCGTGCGAGAGGCTCCGGGAATATCTCCTGGACTGCGCCGCACCACCGTTACTCTAGGGCGGAAGGGTGCGACGAGGTCCAAAAATGCGCGCGCGACACCACCGGCTCCCAGCAGGACGATGTGGCGACCAAACAGAGAAATACCGGTGCGCTCGGGTTGCCACAAAGCATCACGTGATTTTCGCGGCAGTTCTCGCATTGTGCCCAGGAGCAACGCCAGGGCGTGTTCCGCCACGGGCTCTGAGTAGGCACCTTTTGCCGAGGTCACCACGGGTCGTTGCTCTTCGGGCAGCAAGGCAATGTTCGCCAGCACGGAGGAAAAAGCATCGACTCCTGCCCAGGGCAGTTGCAGCCATTCAAGACCGGGGTAGGCATCCAGCACCGACTGGAGTTCATCAGCTCCGCTGGGACTCACCCACAACAAACCCGTCGTGGACTGATCGAGTGGTTGGAGAACGCCTCCGCCTTCCGCAACTGCATCCACAAACATGTCCGTGGTGAAAGGCTCCATCGACACGGGCCCGCCAGTGAGGGGTCGGTGCGTGAGCGAGTCACCGCTCCATTCCTCGTGTTGAAGTGCCATTATTCGTCTCGCAACTGTCGACGCTGGGTTTCAATGGTGACCAGTTGCTCCTGGACTGACCGATACGCCGCCGCATCCGACTCGGCGTCAGTGCGTTGCAACGTGCTCATCAGCTCGGCCTTCTGACGCAATAAATCACGATCGAGCAAGGTCGCGGTCACGCCGAGGCAGTATCGCTCTGTTTG
>JALQXU010000093.1 GCA_023263045.1 Pontimonas sp. | reverse complement strand
TGAACCTGCAACGTGTGCTCGCCCGGTGCAATCAAACGTTGGTCGACGAGGAATTCCGCAGAGAACTCCCCAGCGTCATTCACACTCACCGTGGCAACAAGGGTGGGCTCGGAGAACAGCCACACCGTTGCGAGTGTTCCCGGAAGGAAGCCGCTGCCTGACGTTGTCCCCACGGACGAGGGGTTCAGTCTGACGAGGACATTTCCATCTGTGGTCTCCACTACCCCGTTGTCACGGTCCGCGTTCACGTTGATGACCCAGCCAGAACCCTCGACCACAACATTTCCGGCATCCGGAATTCCCGTCACCGACACAGTCTCTGGGATACCGCCCGAGGTCGCGAGTGATTGTCCAGCAGTTAGGGCCGGAAGAGCGCCCACTTCGCGGTTGGGCTCAGGCGCAGGAACACCTTGACCGATATTCACCGTCATATCCACCACAGTTTGGTTGCCCAGTTCGTCATACCCCACGACCTGCAACACTTGGCGACCAATCGGGACCGGAAGCTCCAACGCTCCAGACTGAAAACTCAAGTCAGACGCAAACGTTCCATCCGAGCGCACCGGAATACGGGCAAGCTCACGAGAGTCGTCGCCATTGCCGGGCAAGAACAACTGCACAAAAGAACCCGGGTACGAGCCCTGTCCAGCAACAGCGGCTTGTTGCCCCCTCGGCACAAACAACTCTGGCGACTGCGAAGGAGTATCCGTCTGCACTTCGCCACCCTCTGCATCAGCCAAGCTCACACCAAACTGAAAGGCTCCAGCAGCAACTGACAAGTCTTTAGAGCCCACCGGTGTCTTTACGAGATTTGCGATTGCGCCGCCCACAGTTGCCCGGGAGGGAGTATCCGGGTCAAACACGAGCCCTAAACGCTCAACAGGGCGAGGCACTGGGTCGGTATTAGGGCCCATTTGCGTCAGACGGGTGGGCTGGGACGTCCCAACCGGTGTATCAGGTGGGGAAGCTAGAGAGGCTGCAGAAGGAGAGGAGCCCGACGAGGAACTACTTCCGGACGATGACGCCGCAGCCCATTGCGCATACAGCGTCACAGCCGACGACGTCGTGATGCTCGCACCATTCGAATACGCCGTACCCGATCCATCAGCCGCCGAATTCCAGCCACTGAAGCTGCGACCAGAACGACTAAAACTATTCGTGTTAATCGCTGTTGCAATGCCAGAGTTCACGGTCTGATTCGACATCGAACCAGTGCCACCATTTGCGTCGAAGGAAATCTCCGAGGTGCTGGCGGTCACATTGAAAATGACAGTGGAGGCATCCGTTTTTGCGTTGTAGTTTGATGTTGCAGTCAATGTCGGTCGCACTTCGCAACCGTCTGCTCCAGTTCCTGTCGAAGTGAAGGTCAAGGTGGTTCCGGAAGTGGAGCACCCCGTTGTCCCCTGACTCACCACAGAGTAACCAAAAGTGCCATCGCCGACAGTTCGAGTCGCCGAAAGCGTCAGACCACTATCGCCCAGCGCCAATGCTGTTGTTGGTGACCACGCAACGCTCTGCGTCCCCTTGGCCACGGAAAGGCTGAAACTGGAGCTCGTTGCGCTGCCGCCATCCGAATGAGTTGCCGTCACCGTGAGTGACTGGCTTCCCGCTGCAGTAGGCGTCCCCGAAATGGCTCCCGTCGACGAATCCAGCGCAAGACCAGCTGGCAAGCTGCCTGAGCCGATGGTGAAAGTCAGGTCGCTCGACACAAATCCCGAGGTTGTCACGCTCGAGGAGAATGCCTGCCCTACTGTTGCGCTCGTCACACTAGGTGTTCCCACGCTAGCCCCGCCATAGACCGCGAAGAACGTGGTGTCGGAAATTGGCGTGTATGTGCCCCCCAAGCCCACTCGCGCTCCACCACCGCCACTGGATGCACTCCATCCCGAGATTGTGATGCCGTTCTTCGATTGGCCCCCATCCGACGGGAAAGTAAGTTGCCCGGTCCCAGACACTGCCGGTGGTATGTCTCCTGTTCCTCCATCGAGGTCAAACGAAACCTCGTAATTCGCCGCCGCAACCGCTGTGACTGAAGGTGAGGACGACCAAACGGTGCGAGAGTCAAAATCGAAGGGTATTGAGCGCGCGGTGGTCGAGATGTTCGCGGTGAGGCCCACGGTCGAGGTCGTGGGGAACGTGACAGATACCCAGCCCTTCTCGTCCGTCATCCCCACGTCGGTGGTGGACGTGAATTTTCGTACGCCTGCGACGGAGGCGTCCACCTGAATGTACGAACCAGAACTCAACGAATAACTCACTAGACCCGAGAACTGCGCTGATTCCCCAGCAGCCGAATCGAGGTCTTTCGTGACCACCTGCATGTTTTGTAGCTTGACCGAATCATCATTGTCATCGACAAAAGAAACCGATACCGACAATGTGCCCTGAAGGTTCCCCATATCAATAGGTTTGATTCCCTCTGCCGTGGCCCTGTCTTGATCCAAGATGTAGGTACTGTCTCCAGCACCACCGGGTAGGGAATCAATCGTGACAAGCGCGTCCACGATGGTGCCATCATCCCCCGTGAACACAGTCTCATAACGAACAACGGCGCCCTGGGCGAGACCCTCACCAATCTTCACACCTGTCGATGCAGATGTTTGCGTTTTCGACGCAGGCAACGATGCTCGTGAGAAATCCAATTGCTCTCCCGAAACGTTACAAATCATCTCCCCCGACGAATCCGAGCAAAAACCCGCTGCCGGCGAGGAGGCAAACGCAAATGGGCTGTGAAGAGGAGTGGCAATCGCGAACCCAGCAATCAACGCAACCAGTGAAAGTGCGCGAAAAACCTTCTGACACCGCCCCGACATCATCTAATCCTACCCAGAGCGAAAACAACGCGACAAAAATGGGCCCTATCGCACGCCAATCGCACGACCCCTCGCTTCTCCCCTACTACCCTTGCAGGGAGTGCGATGTGGGGGCGGGGTAAGTAGTCGGAAAGTCTTCTGCTCTATCCGCTGAGCTACGAGGGCCGTGGAGTAAACCTACAAGCACCTTCAACTGCGACTCTGGCTGATCAGTTCCTCGCCTAGGCTTGATTTATGTCACTCAATGTCGAGGTACCCGACTTTGAAAGCCCAGGTTTTGTCGCCGACCCCTACCCCAGTCTCGCCCAGTTACGCACTGCGGGTCAGCCTGTCTGGAGTGATCAGCTAGGGCAATATCTTGCCGCAACCCACTCCGATGCAAACGACGTACTCCGTGCACGCTCACTCCAGCGGGTGTTTACCCCCAAAGAACCCCTCGAGCACTGGTCAACGTTTAATTACCTCCACGCTGACTCGCTCTTGGACTCAGAGCCCCCCAAACACACTCGTCTTCGCTCTTTGGTGACCAAGGCGTTCAACCCCAAGACCATTGAGGGGCTCCGGCCCGCAGTGGGCGAGATAGTCGGGCAACTCCTCGACAAGATGGACAAGAACTTCGCCGAGGGAACCGCCGACCTCATCCACGATTTCGCCGAGCCCCTTCCCGTCAAGGTGATCGCCTATTTGCTGGGGTTCCCACCTGAAGACGAGGATCTTCTTCGCCCGTGGTCACAGGCGATCGTGAAGATGTATGAGGTCGCCCCCTCTGACCAGACAAGAGAAGAGGCCAAGAAAGCGGCCAATGAGTTTGCCACTTATGTGGAGGGGCTGATGCGCCACCGCAAAGACCACCCCGGCGAGGACTTGATCTCCCAATTAGCCGCTGTCGAAGACGGAGGCGAGCGCTTAAGCGCCCATGAACTCATCGCCACATGCGTACTTCTGCTCAATGCTGGCCATGAGGCTAGCGTGAATG
>JALQXU010000092.1 GCA_023263045.1 Pontimonas sp. | reverse complement strand
ACCGGGAGAGGATGAACGCTACGAGCGGCACCACCAGCAGGTTCACCGCAAAAAGGGCGACCAAGACGCGAGGTTTCGCAATCGCCCGACCAACAGAGAGAAGCGGAAGGGACACCACCACGAGGAAGACCATCACCACAAGAAAAGCCCACTGCAGCCCGTCCAGAATGTTGCTCTCCCAGGGCGCATAGAAACCGAGCAGTCCGCCGGCCATCACACCGAGGAGAATCCAGGCTGTCGAGGGTCCTTTAGCCCTTGTCACGGCTGATCACCACCCGAGCTAAAGCGACAAAGTCGTCGAGGGTCCACTGTTCCCCCCTGGCCTCGGGGCTAAGCCCCGCAGCAGTAATCACGTCGTGGACCCGATCCGATCCGAGAAGTCCCGAGAGGGCTCCTCGCACCATTTTGCGACGGGTCGCAAAGGCGTGGTCAACCAGCTCAAACACCACTCTCCGCAGCGCCTCATCCCCCGGAGGGGTGGCACCCTCCATCCGGACCAACAACGAATCCACGTTAGGGACGGGCCAAAACACCTGCCGTGGTACCGAACCGGCAACACTCCACGATCCAAACCAGCGAGCTTTAACACTGGGCGCCCCGTAAGCCTTGGAACCGGGCTGGGCAGCCAGCCGCTCGGCAACTTCGGCCTGCACCATAACCAGAACACTGCGAAGTGAGGGCAGTGTGGAGAGCAAGTGCAGGGTGATCGGAACAGACGTGTTGTAGGGGAGGTTAGCCACCAACGCGGTGGGATTACCAGGAACGTCCGTGACCTCCAGTGCATCCTGGGCAATGACCGACACCGTCTGATTCGGGAAGTGCGTGGAGACGGTGCGAGGAAGCGCCCCTGCCAAACGGGGGTCAATCTCAATCGCAGTCACGGTGGCCCCTGCTTCAAGAAGACCGAGCGTGAGGGACCCTAGACCTGGTCCCACCTCCAGAACGTGATCGCCTGCAGATACGCCCGCGATGGACACAATGCGGCGGATGGTGTTGGCATCGTGCACAAAGTTTTGACCGAGTTTCTTGGTGGGGCTCACCCCGAGTTCGTCGGCGAGGCGGCGAATCTCGGTAGCACCGAGTAACCCGCCCGTTTTATCGGCCACGAAGCACAGACCCCAACTCGTCTAAGGGATTGTCATCAAAGCGCCCATAGACATCGATGGTGTTGTCCGTGAGCTGAGCCGCCAGGAGATTCTCGTCCATCTCGAGAGTGTCCGCCATCGACCGGACCGTGAAGGGAATCATGTAGGGGGAGTTGGGCTTCCCCCTCGAGGGAACCGGTGTGAGGAAGGGCGTGTCCGTCTCCACGAGGATGTGAGAGCGAGGCATGACCCTCAGAGCTTCTCGAAGCCCTTCAGAGTTTTTGAATGTCACAGTCCCCGCAAACGATGCGTACCACCCCTGGGCTGACAGGATCTCGGCCAGTGCCGCATCACCGCTGAAGCAGTGGAAGACCGTCTTCTCGGGAGCGCCCACCTCGAGAAGAATGTCCAACACAGCATCGTGGGCATCCCGGTCATGGATTTGCAGAGCCAGATCGTGCTTCTTGGCGATCTCGATGTGGGCACGAAAGGCGTCTTGTTGCGCATCCTGAAGCTCTGGTGGGGTGCGAAAGAAATCAAGCCCCGTCTCCCCCACTGCCACCACCCGCGGTTTGGCGGCGAGCTCGTCAATAACAGCAAGCGCATCCTCAAGCTCTCCTGACTGGTGAAGGAGTGGAGCCTCGTTGGGGTGGATGGCGACCGCTGCCAACACCCGCGGCTCCCGGTGAGCGAGAGCGGACGACCACTGGGAAGTCTCCACGTCCGTTCCGACCTGGATAACACCCAGAACTCCCACAGCGCCGGCTCTATCCAGGTGTTCGGAGTAATCCATCGGGTTATCGCCATCGGCAAACTCGAGGTGAGCGTGATTGTCATAGACCCCCACCGAGAGCGGGTTGGGTGCCGCCGGATAGGTGATCTCTCGGTCACTCGCGTCGCGATCACCGCGCGCTCGAATGTGCGCGGGGAGGTCGCCTGATCCTGCGCTCACGAGGGTTAGTCCTGTTCGATCCTGGGAAACAGCGGCGGCAACTCCAGCACGGCGGTTCCAGGCTCCAGTCCACCCGCAACGGCTACGTCGAGGAGCGGGTGGTCACCCGGTTGTCCGGTTTGACCGAGTGCACCCCAGAGCGCACTCATTGAGTGCGGCATAAAGGGGTGGAGCACCACGGAGAGAACCCGGAGTGCGTCCGCTGACTGATAGAGAACGGCGTCGAGTCGATCAGCTTGGGCTTCGTCTTTGGCGAGTGCCCAGGGTTCCTGTTCGGTGAGGTAGCCATTGGTGTCCTCGACAATGCGCCAAATCTGACTGAGGGCCTCATGAGGAGCAAACGCGTGCATCGAGGTGTTCGCCTTCGCCACAGCATCGGTGATGACCGACTGGAGCGCCGTTTCTGCCTCAGCAGACCCTGCTGCGGGATCAGGAACTACTCCACCCCGATAGCGATGAATCATCGCAATCACGCGCGACGCTAAGTTTCCCAGCCCATTGGCCAGCTCCGCCTCATATCGTGCAGAGAGGTCTTCCCAACTGAACGAGCCATCAGACCCAAACGTGATGGCGCGGAGGAAGTAATACCGGAAAGCATCAGAACCGAAGACATCGGTGATGTCCGAGGGCGCAATACCGGTGAGCTTCGACTTGGACATTTTTTCCCCGCCCACGAGCAGCCATCCGTGGGCAAACACGTTGCGCGGTGGCTCCAGACCGGCAGCCATCAACATGGCCGGCCAAATGACCGCGTGGAAGCGGGCAATGTCCTTACCCACCAGTTGAACTGCGGGCCAGCGCCTGGAAAACTCCTCGTCGTTCGCGCCCCAACCCGTTGCGGTGATGTAGTTCAGGAGGGCCTCAAACCACACGTAGGTCACGTGGTCGCTGTCGAAGGGCAACTCGATGCCCCAATCGATGTTGGAGCGCGAAATGGAGAGATCCTCCAAGCCACGATTCACAAACGCCACGATTTCGTTCTTCACACTGGCCGGTTGAATGAAATCGGGCCTCGTCCGATAGAGCTCCAACAGTTGGTCTTGGAACTCGCTCATTTTGAAGAAGTAGTTCTCTTCTTTGAGCACTTCGATGGGTCTGCCGTGGATTTGGCAGACCTTCTGGCCCTCAAATTCGTCGGTTCCTTCGGCGAGGTCCGCGGGTGTCTTGTATTCCTCACACCCCACGCAGTAGAAACCCTCGTATTCGCCCTGATAAATGAACCCGTTGTCGTGGAGGAGGGTCAGGAACTTCTGCACCGCGCTCTCGTGGCGCTCCTCCGTGGTGCGAATAAAGTCATCGTTGGCAAGGTTCAAGGTGCTCAACAGGGGCTTCCACGCCTGTTCGACCAGCCGGTCTGCCCACTCCTTGGGGGCAACACCGTTCGCGAGTGCGGTGCGCATGATCTTTTGCCCGTGCTCGTCCGTTCCTGTCAAAAACCAGGTGTCGATACCGGAATTGCGCATCCACCGCGACAGCGCGTCAGCCGCGACTTCGGTGTAGGCGTGCCCAATATGCGGCACGTCATTCACATAGAAAATCGGTGTCGCGATAAAGAAAGAATCGGACTGCTGTGTGGGCATCGAGGCTCAATCCTACGCGGAGTCCCCGACACTTTCCTTATACAGGGTGCTCTTGGGAATCCCGGTCTCCTTAGCGACCACCTGGCACGCCTCTGAGCGACCCATTCCAGAATCCATGAGCTCGCTCACCCGAATAACCGCCTGAGGCAGATCAGTCGAGCCCGCCATCGCCCCACCCATCACCACCACAATCTCGCCCTTCACGCTCCCCGAGAAGTGTGCT
>JALQXU010000091.1:2618-3875 GCA_023263045.1 Pontimonas sp. | reverse complement strand
GAACCGCTGCGGGGCTCATCGGGAGGGTGCGAAACCTGTCGATAATTCCGTCCTTCAGATCTTGTGCCATCGCAGAGCCGGAGTAGGTCGAACCGAAGACCACGGTTTGGGCGAAGATGCCCGCCATCAAGAATTCGGCGTAGGAGCTTCCCGGTATCTCGATCACGCCGCCATAGACGTAGGTGAACAACAGCACGAACATGATCGGCTGGATCAGGGTGAAGACGAGAATGTCGGGAACCCGCTTGATCTTCAGCAGGTTGCGCTTTGTCGTCACCCAGCCATCCGAGAGGAAGCGGCTCAGCGGGGTGCCACGAGGAGTGAGCGTTGTCATGCGGTCACCTCTTCCGCCTTGTGTCCGGTGAGTTGGAGGAACACATCATCCAAGGTGGGCCTGCGCATTCCCGCGTCGTTCAGCTCAATACCGGCATCAGCCATAGCTTTCAGAACCGCTTGGAGTGACTTGGCTGCGTTGTCGACTGGTCCCACAAGGGTGCGCTCATCAGCCCCGGTCGCAATCTCCCCCGTCACGTGAGGGGCAAGGACATCTTTCGCTCGCTTTACATCACCAACATCGTGGACCGTAATCTCGACTCGCTGCCCCCCCACCAAGAGCTTGAGCTCATCGCTAGTTCCCTGCGCAATAACCCGGCCCTCATCGATGACCGCAATATTGTCGGCAAGCTGGTCTGCTTCTTCGAGATATTGCGTGGTGAGCAAGACGGTGGTGCCATCGGAGACCAAACGTTTGATGACATCCCACAGCGCCAGTCGACTCCGGGGGTCCAGACCCGTCGTGGGTTCATCGAGGAACAACACGGGAGGGTTCACCACCAGTGCCCCCGCGAGGTCAATGCGCCGACGCATACCTCCCGAGAAACCTTTGACGGGACGATCTCCTGCCTCCACCAGATCAAACATCTCGATGAGTTCTCGTGCTCGTCGACGTGAGTCCTCGGGAGACAGGTGATAGAGCCTGCCGACCATGTCGAGGTTTTCAAACCCGGTCATGTTTTCATCGACGGCCGCGTATTGACCGCTCACCCCGATCATGCGTCGAACCTGGTCGGGCTGGGCCAACACATCCACACCACCGAGGGTTGCTGAGCCCGAGTCCGGTCGAATCAAGGTGGTCAGGACCTTCACCGTTGTTGTTTTTCCCGCGCCGTTCGGACCCAGAAGGGCCTGCACAGTCCCGCGAGGAACGCTCAGGGAGAGGTCGTCGAGTGCTTTGACGACCCGTTTACCCGCGGTGTA
>JALQXU010000091.1:0-2608 GCA_023263045.1 Pontimonas sp. | reverse complement strand
TCTTGACCAGGTTGCTGGCCTGAATGAAGGTTTCTGTCACAATCAACTTTCCTCTGGTGGAGCTCGCTTAGAGTAGCGGACAGAACCCACGACACTCTGAACGCTGAGGAGCCCCAGTCACCGTGACGACACCTCGTATTGGTCTGTCGACCTATCGAACACCGGGCCAGATGACCATCTACGACGGTGAGCTCGCGGTCTTGCCCTCGCAATACATTGAGTCCATCACGAGGGCTGGTGGTCTTGCAGTCATGATTCCGCCCCAACCTCTTACTCGCGATCAGGCCACCTCAGTTCTCTCAGGACTCGACGGATTGATCATCACGGGCGGAGCAGATATCAACCCTTCGCGCTATGGGCAGGAGCGAGGCGCTCACACAGCCGAACCCGAGAATCTTCGGGACTCTCTAGAAGACACCCTGCTGAGCTCGGCCCGAGCGATGGGCATGCCGATTCTCGGGATTTGCCGTGGTGCACAAATGTTGAATGTCCACCTCGGGGGAACCCTCCACCAGCACCTACCCGACGTTGTCGGGCACGATAGGTATCGGGTGGGCGACGGGGTGTTTCACCCCGAACCCATGACCATTACGAAGGGCAGTCTTTTGCACACCATTCTTGGCGAGACGGAAGTGGCGGGGCACGTCTCTCACCATCAAGCAATTGACCAGGTCGCACCAGGCCTCGAAGTGACCGCCCGAGGATTTGATGGCACGATTCAAGCGGTCGAAATGGTGGATTACCCCTTCGGCCTCGCCGTTCAGTGGCACCCGGAAGAGAACCTGGACGATGTGCGAATCTTCCAGGGCCTCATTTCTCACATCACGCGGTAGCGAATGTGCTGGCGTCAATGACGAAGCGGTAGCGGACGTCGCTATCGACCACTCGGTCCCACGCGTCGTTGATGTAGTCAGCGTTGATCACTTCGACGTCAGAGACGATGTGGTGCTCGGCAGCGAAGTCCAACATTTCTTGCAACTCCGACACCGGACCAATCATGCTTCCTGCAATGCGACGTCGCTGTGCCAGCATCGAAAAAGCTTTGATGGGGTAAGGCTCGGGCGCGAGTCCGACCATGACCAGCGTCCCATCAAGACCCAACAATTCGAGATACAGGTTCAGGTCAATCGGCGCGGACACCGTATTGATCAACAGATCAAACTGCTTCTGATGGGTCTCGAATACCGACTCGTCGGTTGTAACGATGAAGTCATCCGCTCCCATTCCCAGAGCGTCGTCTTTTTTGGACGCGGAGTGTGAGAGCACGGTCACGTGAGCTCCGAGCGCCTTCGCGAACTTCACTCCCATGTGACCAAGGCCTCCGAGACCGATGATGCCCACCTTCTTTCCCGGACCAGCACCCCACTCTTTGAGAGGGGAGTAGAGGGTAATCCCAGCACACAGCAGCGGTGCCGCTCCCGCGGGATCAAGAGACTCCGGCACGTTGACCACATAGCCGTGGTCCACGACGATGCCAGTCGCGTACCCGCCGAGTGTGTAGCCATCGCCTTCGCGCTCGGGGTTGTTGTAGGTGCCGATCATTCCTTTGACGCAGTAGTTGCTCATGCCCGAGCGACAGTGCTCACACTCCCGGCACGAATCCACATAGACACCCACTCCGACGCGTTGACCAACCGAGAACTGGGTTACCTCGGAGCCCACCTCGGTGACACGTCCGACGATTTCGTGACCGGGAACGCAGGGGAACATCACCTCGCCCCATTCGCTTCGACCGGTGTGAATATCTGAGTGACAGACCCCCGACCATTCGATAGCGATAGCGACGTCTGCGGGGCCTACGTCACGCCGACTAAAGGTCCAGGGTGCAAGTTTCTCGCGCTCACCGTGCACTGCATATCCCACTACATCCACAATGAAGTCCTTTCGAATAGTCCGTCGCTCATTCTGCCTCACAGCTCCTAGGCTTGCCTGATGGCCACCCACGAGCTCGAAATCACGACAATGGCCCATGGTGGATCGGGAATCGGTCGAATCGACGGCAGAGTCGTCTTCACGCCAGGGGTTATCCCCGGCGAAATTGTCGAAGTCGAGATTGTGGAGGATTCGAAGAAGTCCTTATGGCGCGCGCAACCACTGCGTGTTTTGAGCCCGAGTCCCCACCGGGTTCCCCACATCTGGCCTGAAGCCGACATTTCTTGTCCGTGGTCTGCTCGGGCAGGCGGGGCAGACTACGGGCACATCGACCTTTCTCACCAGCGCACTCTCAAGACAGACATTCTGCGCGATTCCCTCCGCCGCTTTGGCGGGCTCGAGGGAGACCTCGTGGACTCCGTCGAGGTCCAGGGTGTCCCCGGTGATGACGAGCGCAACGGGTTGGCGTGGCGCACGAGAATCACCCTCCACGCTGACTCAGCGGGAAAGCTTGGCCCCTATGCCGAGAAGTCTCACACCGTTATCCCCGTGACCTCTCTTCCCTTAGCCAGCGAGAACATCCAGGCCTCTGGAGTCTTGGACTCCACCTATCAAGGGGCAACGAGTGTCCGAGTGGTGGATGCGTCCTCTGGTGTGCGGCTCATCATCGATAACCAAAAGCCCCAGGAAATGGTCGAGTTTGTAGGCGGAACTGAATTCCATCTCAATGACCACA
>JALQXU010000090.1 GCA_023263045.1 Pontimonas sp. | reverse complement strand
CATCGGATAAAAACGGCCTGGACGGGCCTGCTGACGCAGCCGCCTCTTGGAGTCCGGCTCTGCCCACAGGCAGACCACTTGTCCTCCTAGAAGCAGGGGCAGCGACGGACAACCCCCTCTGGAGATTCTCCCTGAGCTGCGCTGAAGAAGGGTCAGCCACGCGTCGAGTGCACCCCACAGGGGGGCGGATACTGCCGGTGGAACAGGGCGCCAGAGGGGCCGCAGCTCGGCGTGAAGCCGCAGCACCACCTCCTTCAGCCTCTCCGCGTCTGGATGCGGAGCCATTCTCTACCCGCCAGAAGGAAGACGGGGCGGCGGCCCTGTTGAAGTGGACATCGGAGAGAGCCTTTCCCTTGACGCCCTCTGCAGACGACCATGCTCAATCGACAAAGGTGATGATCTGGCCCTCGGAGTCATTGATTTCTTTCAAGACTGCTTTGAGGCGCTCTTCAAACTCTCCCCGGTACTTTGCGCCTGCCACGATGGCGGAAAGGTCGAGCGAAATGAGCTGCTTGTCTTTCAACGAGTCCGCCACGTCGCCAGCGACTATCCGTTGGGCCAAACCCTCCACCACGGCGGTCTTACCCACTCCAGGTTCACCAATCAGCACCGGGTTGTTCTTGGTTCGCCTGGTCAACACTTGGGACACCCTACGAATCTCAGCATCACGGCCAATAACGGGGTCGAGCTTGCCTTCCCTAGCAATCTCGGTCAGGTTTACTCCGTATTGCTGAAGGGCACTTTCTTGGCCCTGGGCTTGATTCTGCTCTGCCATCATGTCCCTCCTTTACTTCTCCAGTTTTCTGATCGGGGGAGGAGTCCACCCGAAGGGATTCCACACCACCATTTGGTTCTGCTTCTTAGCCCGCTCGCCCTGGCGCAAGGGAATAACATCGCCCTCTGCTCCGGCGGCAAAGACGCGTCGGCCTGATTTTTGGAGGAGCTCATCGGCGAGGGTCGCCTCGAGATCTCTCACGCGGCGTTGCAAACTATCGACCTGGGACTCGAGTTCCAAAATACGTTTGATGCCCTCCAGGTTGAGGCCCTCAGCACTCAAACGGGCAATCTCACGCAACTGGACGACGTCTTTCATCGAGTAACGCCTGGTTCGTCCGGCTGTCCTGGTGGGGCTCACCAACCCTAGACGGTCGTATTGGCGCAGCGTCTGAGGATGCATCCCGGCGAGCTCAGCAGCGGCCGTGATCGCGAAGAGTGGGGTTCTCTCATCCATGTCCATGGTTTACACCCCCGCCCTTCTCAGGAGATCCTCCCGAGGATTCTCCTTGGGCAGTGCGGACATCAGTTTCTCCAGGTGACCCTGTGCTGCCTTGGACAGGTGAGCAGGGACCGCGACCTGAAGCTCGACGAGCAAATCACCCAGTGCAGCGCCGGCGCGAACACCGCGCCCCTTCACCCTGAGGACTTTGCCACCAGGCGTTCCCGCTGGCACCTTGACCTTCACAACCTCGCCATCGATGGTGGGGACCTCGATAGTCGCCCCCAAGGTGGCCTCACCAAAGGTGATGGGAACCTCGACGCGCAGGTGGTCACCCTCTCGAGCGAAAATCGGGTGCTTGGGAACCCCCACGGTGATGATCACATCACCGGGCTTTCCCCCATCGGGGCTGGGGTGACCTTTACCTCGGATGCGAATCTTTTGGCCATCCTTGACACCCGCGGGCACGCGAGCGGTGATTTTCTTACCTCCAGGCCCTTCAAGGGAGACCTCGGTCCCCTTGATCGCGGTGGGGAGGTCCAGCGTTACCCGAGACACCACATCTCGACCCTTCGTGGGTTCCCGGTAACCGGAGAAACCTCCTTGGCCGCCGCCGAAGAGTCCTGAGAACAAGTCGCCGAAATCGGCACTCTGACCTTGCCGAGGCATGCCGCCGAACATTCCGCCAAAGACATCCTCAAAGCCTCCTGGACCACCGCCCGCCGTGAAGCGAGGGCCGCCGGCCTGCATTGCACGAATTTGGTCATACTCTGACCGTTGCTGCGAGTCAGAGAGCACTGAGTAGGCCTCCGAGATTTCTTTGAACCGTGCCTCCGCGGAAGCGTCTCCCGGATTCGAGTCAGGGTGAAACTTTCGGGCGAGCGAACGGTAGGTCTTCTTGATTTCGCTCTCGCTGGCATCCTTAGACACCCCGAGGACCTTATAGAAGTCCTTTTCTAACCAATCTTGGCTCGCCATCAGTTCACCTCCTACTCGTCAGCCGGAACTTTCACGGCCACCTTGGCCGCACGAATCAAACGCTCACCCAAGGTGTAACCACCCTCGATAACGTCAGCGACGGTCTCACCCTCTGCTCCGTCCTCGGGAATCCGCACCATGGCCTCATGCACGGCCGGGTCGAACGCTTCGCCGACCTCGCCCACAGGCTTCACTTCGTAGCGCTCGAAAGTGGAGCGCAGCTTCTGGGCAACCAGTTCCAGAGGTGTTCCCGCGAGATCACCGTGTGCCTCCGCGCGGTCCAGATCATCCATCACCGGCAGGAGGGAACGGATGACTTCGGCAACTACCATTTCCCGGTTCGCTTGGCGATCACGCTCCACTCGAGTGCGGAAATTCTGCAACTCGGCTTCCGCGCGCGCTGCCCGGTCGCGATACTCCGCAACCAGATCCCGCTCTGCTTCCTGGAGAAGAGCCATGTCGTCCTCGGAGAGGTCCTCCGAGGCAGCCGCTGCTGCCTCGGGACGGACATCTCCGGTTTCTGGATCGATACGTCGCTTATCCGTAACCAGTGGCTCCTGGGGCTCCTCGTCCCTTTCGGGTTGAGATTTGCTATCGCGCGCCATGAGCTCTACTTCTTGTCGTCGGTGTCGTCGTCCACGACCTCAGCGTCCACGATGTCTTCGTCATCGCCGGACTCTGCTGCAGGCTCTCCCTCAGCGGCTTCGCCCTCGGGCTCTGCCTGGTAGAGGGCCTCACCGAGTTTGGTCTGGCTCTGAGACAAGGCTTCGACGGCTTTCTTGACCGCGTCCTCATCCTCTCCGGCCAAAGCAGACTTGAGTGCGTCGACGTCAGCTTGGACTTCGGACTTCACATCGTCAGGAAGCTTCTCGTCGTTGTCCTTGAGAATCTTCTCCACCGAGTACGCGAGTTGCTCAGCCTGGTTACGCTCTTCGGCAGCTTCGCGACGCTTCTTGTCCTCGGCCGCGTGCTCCTCCGCTTCACGAACCATGCGCTCGATGTCTTCCTTCGGAAGTGACGAACCACCGGTGATCGTCATCGACTGCTCCTTGCCCGTTCCCTTGTCCTTAGCGGACACGTGAACAATTCCGTTCGCGTCGATGTCGAACGTGACCTCTACCTGCGGAATTCCCCGAGGAGCCGGCGCGATACCGGTGAGCTCAAAGGTTCCCAATGGCTTGTTGTCACGAGTGAACTCACGCTCACCCTGGAACACCTGAATTGACACCGAGGGCTGGTTGTCATCCGCCGTGGTGAAGGTTTCACTTCGCTTGGTGGGGATGGCGGTATTTCGCTCGATGAGCTTGGTCATGATGCCACCCTTGGTCTCAATTCCGAGGCTCAGGGGCGTGACGTCAATGAGGAGAACGTCTTTGCGCTCCCCCATCAACACACCGGCCTGCAGAGCTGCTCCCACGGCGACAACCTCATCCGGGTTCACGCTCTTGTTGGGCTCCTGGCCACCAGTGAGCTCAGTCACCAAGGCGGTGACGGCGGGCATCCTGGTGGATCCACCGACCAGCACGACGTGGGAAATGTCGGAAAGCTTGACGCCTGCCTCTTTGATCACGTCGTTGAAGGGCTGCTTGGTGCGCTCCAGAAGGTCTTTGGTGAGCTCCTCAAACTTGGCACGACTCAGTGACTCGTCCAGGTTGGCGGGACCGCTCTCCGTGAGCGACAGGTAGGGGAGCTGGA
>JALQXU010000008.1:8661-17533 GCA_023263045.1 Pontimonas sp. | reverse complement strand
GAAAACCCTCACCTGACCGGCATTAGAGGCGGCTGAGTCCTGCTGGTGGCTCCCGATGGCGAGTCTCGTGCCAGAGTCATCGAGGGAGAGCGATTGACCAAAGAGGTCGTTAGCTGCCAGACCATCGATATCACTGCCTCGCTGGGACCAGGAAGTCGAGTCCCAGGCGAAGACTTTGACTTCGCCGGCGTTGGAGAGGCCTCCGGCGTCGTTGTGGATTGCTCCGGCCGCAGCTACTGTGCCATCGGCATTGAGGCTCACTCCGTAGCCGAGGCGATCTTCTGCTGCATCGCCGTATTGGGTGGTTCCGCGCTGCACCCATGATCCACCGCTCAGGGCATAGACCTCGAGTGCTCCGGTGTTGGAGGTGGCGCCATCGTTACGAAGTCTCGCTCCCACAGCGACCACGGTGCCATCGTCACTGATATCCACCGCACGCAGGTGGCCCAGCATATCCCCCGACTCACCTTCGATGTCGCCTCTACTTCCCACCTGGGTCCACGAGGTGCTGTATTCGTAGACGCTCACTTGGCCAGCCTGCAAATCACTCGCCGTGTTGGTGTCGATCGGAGCACCGATGGCGATGGTTCTGCCATCGGCACTGAGAGATAAGCCCGAGCCAAACTGATCGTTACTGGATTGCCCATCTATATCTCCTCCCAACTGGGACCAGGAGTTACTGGCATAGGTGAACACTCGAACGTGACCGGCGTTACTGGCTGTGCCATCGTTGAGGGGTGCCCCGACCGCGAGGGTGAGGCCATCTTCACTCAGAGCCACCGAGGTGCCAAAGTAATCCCCGGGTGCTTCACCATTGAGGTCTGCCCCCAACTGGGTCCATGTCCCTGAGGCAAATTGATACACGCGGACTCGGCCCTGAAAAGCTCCTCCCGTGTGTTTATACTCCCCCACGGCGACGATGGTGCCATCGTTATTCAGGGCGACCGCATAACCGGACTCATCACCGGCGGCGGCTCCCTCGATATTTCCTCCTCGTTGCTCCCAGTCTGAGGCAGCATAAGCAGGGGTATTCGAATGACTGAGCCCCGCCAGGATGAGAGCACCGAGGCCAAGGAGTGCTAAGTATCGGGTGAATGAGGAGTGAAACATCAGACTTTCCTTCGAGTTCGGGCTTGCAGATAAAGCCAACAAACTCTGGCGAAGCAGTCTGCTGAAGCACGCAGTGCTTATCTCCACCCTGACAGGAGTTTTACTCTGTGACAAGGGATAGCTCTTCACGGTGCCCTCAGGAGCTATCGTGGTGAGCGAGGGAGAGGGTGCTCATGGCGGAGGAGCGGGTCGTCGATATTGCCCTGCGTTGGGGTGATGCCGATGCGTTTGGCCACGTCAATAACGTGGTGTTTTTTCGCTACCTCGAAGAAGCTCGTGCTCGGGTTATCCCCGCCTCCGGACCAGGCTCCACCATCCTCAGCGGTGGTCTCGTGGTCGCGGAGCAACAACTGAAATACCTCGCTCCCCTGCACTATCGAACAGAGCCGATTCAGGTCGGGATGAGCGTGGATCACGTGGGAGGCTCGTCATTTCGACTCGCCTGCAGAGTGTTTGATGCTGAAACCGGAACCGTTTTTGCACAAGGGTTTGTTGCGTTAGTGACCTATAACTTCGCCACCGGCTCTCCGCGCAAGCTCTCCACCGATGAGAGGGCATGGCTCACCGGTGAGTGACACCCTCACTCTTGCGCTGGTGATTCTGGAAGGAATCGGCGTCCTGGCATTTGCGGCCTCAGGAGTGCTTGCGGGTGCCACGAAACGCCTCGATGTGGTCGGCGTTGCCGTCATTGCCTTCTTGACTGCGTTTGGTGGAGGAACACTGCGCGATGTTCTGCTCGATCGAGGCCCGTTCTTCTGGGTAGCCAACGAAGGGTGGGTCTGGGCTGTGCTGGTGCTCGCCATCGTGGGGCCGGTATTCCTCCGAGCACAACACATCGAGCCCACCGCGAAAGCCATGCAATGGCCTGACGCGGTGGGATTGGGGTTGTTTGCTGCCTCTGGAACCCAGGTGGCGCTGGAATCAGGGGCTTCGCCCCTGGTGTCCACCCTCATGGGGGTGGTGACCGCCGTGTTTGGCGGGATGATTCGAGACATCCTGGTCAACGACATTCCCTGGGTGGTCTCCAGCTATCAGCTCTATGCCGTCATTGCTTTTGCCGGTGGGTGGTTGGTTTGGGGTTTAGGAGCACTTGGTGTTGCTCCTGTGGTGGCGGTAGCAGTGGGTGCCGTTGTCGCAATGGTCCTTCGCATACTCGCCATCGTCTTCAACTGGCGACTGCCCGGATGGCGCTGAGTACTGACGAGTCGAGGCCTGTGGATAGTTGTAATACTTAGCTAACCTAGTTAGGATACAGTATGCCTATGACTCACACGGTAAACATGCACGAAGCGAAATCCACACTCTCTCGGCTCGTGCGCCTAGTGAGGGAAGGCGATGAAGTCATCCTTGCGAGTGCCGGCACTCCTGTCGCGAAAATTGTTGCCTACGATCCCGAGTCCACCCCGAGCATGCTGGGAGCTCTCAAGGGAGTAATTCCTGACATCAGTGTTGAAGAGTGGGAAGAAACAGACAAGGCCATTGAGCATCTCTGGAAATTATGAGGCCTCCTAAGGGAACACTTCTGGATACCCACGTCTTGCTGTGGACCCTTGCGGGCTCATCAGAACTGGGGTCTCGGTTTCGGAATCTTCTAGGTTCACATGGCCCCGTCTTCTTCTCGGCAATCTCGCTCGTCGAATTGGCAATCAAAGCATCTGTCAAGAAGCTTCCCCAGGATCAATTGACTCCCCAGAATCTCGTGAGCTTTGGCTTGAGAGAACTCCCCTTCGATGCAGGGGCCGCGGGCCATGTCGACAGGTTTCCCGCGCTCCAACATCACGATCCTTTTGACCGGATGCTTGTTGCGCAAGCAGTTCATCACTCTCTCTTTTTCGAAACCGCAGACAAGAAGCTTCTCGACATCGGAATACGCGACCTGCGCGATCCCAGAGTGTGAAGCTCGGGGAGACGCAGGTTATTCCAGAAAGAGTCTCCGTCCGCTCTTGGCCCGAATTGGGATTCTCTCGTCATCCTCATTTCCTAGAGCGGGCGCTCACTCTCACACGGGGCTCATGTGGTGGTCGGTGTTGGGGATTGCCTCCTCCTCAGGACCACCACAATCATCACAATTGCCGCTACCAGGAGCAGAACAAGAACCCCGACGAGAATCCAAAGACCCGTCCCGGATTCTTCTTCGACCTCTTGCACAAAAAGGTAAGTGTCACCAATGCCCAGAACCTCGACGGTCGCTCCCACTGGGATGACTCCGGTTAGGGACCGTGCGGGGAAGCGAGCGCCCTCGACTTCGACCATTCCCCCATCTCGGGTGATTTCGGTTACCGCTTCAGCAAGCGCGCCCTCGATATTGAGCTCTTCGACCTCAGTTCCCTCGGAGCTGGCAGCAGATTCCAGATCACGATTGTCCACAAGTCCACTAGCACTGTCATCGTCTGGCTCGACAAGAGGTGGCTCCTCACCACCCAAATTCGCATCAGGGTCCTCTTCCGCCACTTCCTCTGTGGCGGGTTCCGCCTCCAGCGGTGGGGGTTCCCACGGCGGGAAGAACACGATGAGGGGTGAATACTCCCCAGGGTCGGTCATAATTACTCGAGCGACACCGGGAGATACTCGGGTGATAGTGGCCCCCCCATCACTGAGAACTCGGATCTGCCACGCCTCGGGGTACTCGAGGACAAAACCAACACCAAAGTACGCCGTGTTTTCTAGCGGTTGCGGAAGGTTCAGATCCATGGCAAGCACATACTCGGGGCGTCCATCAGGTCGCTGCTCGGCCGTTCCCCGGGTGAGGGTGACCGTATTATTCCCAGCTTTATCGGAGAACTCCGCAGGGGTCTCCATCGATTGGCCAAGAACTAATGTAGCGAAGTCACCTCGACCCAGAATCGGTTCTCTCAACCATTCGTTTCCGTATAGTTCTGAGATGTAGGCAATCGCTCGGGCATCGTCGTCTTGAAAAATAGACCGATCTACTCCTTGACCCATGTTTATGGAGACTGTTGTCCCCGTCCCATCGTCCTCGCCGATTTGAATGAGCCCCTCGATGGCGTAGCACCCGGTGAGGGCGAGAAGAACAGAAAGCGCCAGTGCTGATCGAAACAAACGCTTCACGATGAACCCTTACGTCGTTGTATGTGTCCTTCGACCCTACCGAGAATAGACCTCCCACAAGCGATTTCGAGGATATGAGCCGTCCGCACTGCCAGAGGTTGAGGTGAACGCGCAGATCACTGCCGATTTCTGACATCACGCGTAGGGGAGTCGACTCTTCGTTGAATACAGGCGGCCTACATCGACGGACCGAAACAGTTCAATCTGCGACATGCCGTCCAAGGCTTCTCCAAAGGACTACGCTGAGCGTCATCATCCAGAAAGGTGACCGCTTTGGGAACAAGTCCGGAACGCATCGATCCTCGCGATGTGCTGAGTAGAAGCTACTGGTCGCAACTGTGCCCCAACTTCTCGAACTGCAACACCTCCGATGCCCAAGGAAAAGCGTGCCCGACCTGTGGCGCCGAATTGCCAGGCTTCATCGCCGATTTTGTGGAGTGCCCCAAGTGTGATGGGCGCCGGTTCTACTGCGGACCTGATTCACGGCAGCTACCAGGCCAACCCGACCTTCGCTGCTTCTCGTGTGATGCCGCGATGAGTTATTGACGCACTGAAGTTTCTCGGGTGGACCTGAGGGGAATCGAACCCCTGACCTTCTCATTGCGAACGAGACGCGCTACCAACTGCGCCACAGGCCCGTGGATGAGAAAGGTTAGCACCGCCCGGGTGGCCGGTCATCCTCCCTCATAGTTGCCGAGCGCGCTTCGCACCGAAATACACGATCACACGTGGCACCTTTGCGTTTCTAGACCGCCCGTCGGCGGCGGAGAACCTCATCGATATTGAGCTTCTCCAGCTTCCTCGCGGGAGCTTCCTCGTGAGTCTCAATGGGGGACACTACCGCTAGTTTTTCGTCTGCAAAATCTTCAGGGCGGTTTTCGAGTGCCGCAGCCCGCGCTGCCCTAACTAGCTCGTCGTGACTGGGCAGCGGGGTTGCCTCCGTCACCACTTTGTTGGCCAGAGGCTCCGGGAGAGCCGGAGGCCGCCATGCAGACTCTGTTGCCAATGGAGCCTCTGCCGGTGCACTCGCCCTCGCGCTCGCCACGGCACTGGCCTCAGTCTTTGTCACACGATTCACACGCCCCAAGATGGCGAACGAAATTGTGCTGATCGTGCTCGAGGCCCAAATCACCTGGAGCGGCCAGGCAGCAAGATAGGCCGTTACCGCTGAGGTGATGCCGACCAGAAGGAGAACCGAGAACACCTGTTTAGTGCGCCGGCGACGCTCTGCCGCGCTCAGCACCGGTGACGACATAATCTTCAGCTGGCGCTGTGCCTCCCGCTCTTTCCGGGCTATCGATCGCGCTTCGAGCTCTGCCTTGATCTCCGAGGACACTTCCGAGGTGTTCGCCAGCAAGCGCAGTGTTTGGCCCAACCTGGCAGCGTTACGCTCCGTGGCGTAGTACTCACTGCGCTTGAGCCACAGGGGAACGAGATAGACCAACCACAGGGCTCCCGCAAGGAGCAGCAGCAGGGTTGTGCCAGACGTTTCCACGGGCTCTAGGGTATGAGCCACCAGGGCAAAAACCCCGGATTGGCGCGCTAGTTCTATCGTGGCGGCAGTGACAGCGGGTTACGCGCTTTCACCCAATCCAGTTCAGGAATGCTGGCCACTCCCGGTGGCACGGCACCTTTCTCATACCGGGTGAGAACACCGGTGGGAACCTCTTCCACGACCAGGGCAAAACAGAAATGATCAGCCCATTTGCCGTCGATGTGAATGTATCGGCGACGGAATCCCTCGTATCGAAAGCCGAGCTTCTCCACGACCCGCAACGACGCGGTGTTTTCAGGTCGGATACACACCTCCATGCGGTGGAGACCCTTCTCAAAGAACAGGTAATCGGTCGCCATAGCTACAGCGACGGGGGTGATCCCTCGACCGGCAACCTTCTCGACAACCCAGTAGCCGAGCGTCGCCGACGAGAGGGAGCCATAGGTGATCTGGGACACATTGAGTTGTCCCACCACCTCGTGGTCGTGAAACAACACCAGGGGTAAGGCTGTGCCCTCTTTCGCAGCCTTCAGAAGTCCTCGAATGCTGGACTTGGTGTCAAGAGTTCCCGGTCGAATCAGCGGAGTTGTTGCCTCCCACGGCTCGAGCCACGCTCGATTCGATCCGAGCGCTGTATCGAGCGCTCTCGCGTCTCGCACGCGCACTCCACGCGCCGTCACTAACCGGTGCTCGAGTGTGGGGAGAGCCACCATCAGACAGAGCTGGAAAACGACTTCAGCCAGGCGACAAAGTCAGGGCCCAGATCATCTCGCGACGCCGCCACCTGAACGATGGCTTTGAGGTAGTCAAGGCGATCCCCGGTGTCATAGCGCCGGCCGGTGAAGACCACGCCAAACACTCCACCGTTCACGTTGGACGCTGCCAGCGAATTCAACGCATCGGTGAGCTGAATTTCCCCACCAGATCCTGGTTCGGTTGCCTCCAAAATGGGGAAAATGTCGGGCTGCAACACATAGCGTCCGATGACAGCTAAGCGCGAGGGGGCATCTTTCGGGTCGGGCTTTTCCACCAGGCCCGTGATGCGAACCACATCCGGCGCATCCGTTGGTTCGACCGTGGCAATGCCATACAGGTGGGTCTGGCTCGGCTCCACCTCCATCAATGCCACGACGCTCGCGACATTCTGATCGTGGACTTCAACCATCCGCTCTAACAAGACATCTCTCGGGTCGATGAGGTCATCACCGAGGAGGACAGCGAAGGGCTCGTGCCCGACGTGCATCTGTGAGCGCAGCACGGCGTGACCAAGACCTCGGGGGTCGAGCTGGCGCACATAGTGCATGTTCGCGAGATGGGTGGAGTGCAGGATTTCCTGCAAGCGCCGCTGGTCGCCCTTCTTCTCCAGCTGGGCTTCAATCTCGGTAGCGCGGTCGAAGTGGTTCTCCAGAGCGTTCTTATTGCGCCCGGTAATCATCAACACATCGTGGAGGCCTGCCTTGACGGCTTCTTCCACCACATACTGAATAGCTGGCTTGTCGACGACGGGCAGCATCTCTTTGGGCATCGCTTTTGTCGCGGGCAAAAACCTGGTTCCCAGTCCCGCCGCGGGGATCACTGCTTTGCTGAGGGGCATCCCCATATCGTAGTGCCGAGCCTTACACTGGGGGAATGTCGGAGGGCACTCACCCCAGCAAAGCTGCCTTGCGCGCAGAAATCCGGGAGAGACGCCGGATTATGACTCCCCTCGAGCGGGAGAGCGCTGCCGAGAAGTTGCTCACCAACATGCAGTTCCTAGTCGATCAATATGCGGCAGGAAAAGTCGCCTGCTACCTCTCCCAACAAGACGAACCCCCTACACACGCTTTTGTCGACTGGGCAACCAGAGAGGGCATTGCCGTGTTAGTTCCCTCAGCGAGGGAAGACGGTCTGATGGATTGGGTGCTCTATGAGGCAGGCGATGAACTCATTCAGGACCCGCTCGGGATTGATATTCCCGATAACGAAACGTATGGGCCCCTCGTGCTCTCCCAGGTGGACCTCATTTTTGTGCCAGCAGCCTCGGTTGCCAGCGATGGGATGCGCCTCGGGTGGGGTCGAGGGTATTTTGATCGGGCCTTGGGTGCACTGCAGAACGAAGCACCCACCTATGCGGTGCTCTATGACCACGAGGTTGTGGATGATGTTCCCAGGGAAGTCCACGATCAACCTGTGAAGGGTGCCGTGACGCCAGAGCGTATGATTTCTTTTGCTCTGTCGTCCTAAGGATTTCTATGCCCACCTATTCGTATCGCTGCACCGAGTGTGGTGTCGCTTTCGATATCCAGCAAGAATTCTCCGACGCTTCGCTGACCACGTGCGAGGGCTGCGGAGGGACTCTGCGCAAACTCTTCTCTGCAGTGGGTGTCACCTTCCAGGGCTCTGGCTTCTATCGGACTGATTCCCGAGCTGAAGCAAAAAAATCGAGCTCGTCGTCAACAGAATCTAAGCCCGCGCCGAAGAAGGAATCCTCGAGCACTCCCGCTGCCTCAACCAGCTAATAGTGCGGGGGCTTATCCGCCTTCAGTCGCTCATCGTTCTCGCCGGAGTGGCTCTCTTCGTGCCCCGCGTCAGGTTCATCGAGTTGACCCTCTCGGGGTTCGGTTCTGACCCGGCGAGGACCGACTTTCTTCACGTCAGGCTGTGCCGAACGCTCTGGGTTAGTCGACATCACGATTAGATGTTGATTCACTGGTGAGACCTACCAACACACCGATCTTTTCGGCTACTGCATCGGGGGTCGTGAATAACTCCATAGCGTAGGCGCGGACGTAGTGCCAGCCCGAGCGAGCGAGAGCCGCCGGGCGGGCCCGCAGGGCCTCTCGGACCGGCATCGACATCAACGACTGATCGGTGTCTAAGGCGATGCAGTAGCCGCCATAGTGGGCAACAAGCGGGATTACACCGCGATACCCCAGCTCCACACTCATACCCATCGCCTCCAGGCGTTTACCCAGATCAACCAGGAGCGGGTCTGGCTCCATCGTGGTCTCTGGCGTCAAAGGAGGTGACTCCAGCAAATGCAACACATCACCCAACGCCCTGGTGGTGGGGGTGAGCCGATCATCGCGGAGATCCGCCGGTGCCACACAGGTAATCACCCGGAGGTGACGCCTCGCACTCGTGAAAACGCCGGCGAGGAGTCGCTCGCCACCCTCTCTCGAGAGCGGACCCAAATCACTCAACACTCGTCCGTGGGGG
>JALQXU010000008.1:0-8651 GCA_023263045.1 Pontimonas sp. | reverse complement strand
AGCGAGAAGATTACTCGGTCCCTGGTGAAGCCCCTCGCCTGCTGCAGTGTTGCCACGACAAACGGCTCTGGTGAATCAGACGTGAGGAACTGAGCAAGCTCGCTTCCGCTCTGCGCCTGGGTCGAAATCGCTTCATGGACCGCGGTCGCGTGCTTCGCACTCGCGGTCAACACCATCAACGATTCCTGCGGTCTCGTCACGACGTGATCGATCACGTAATCAACGGCGGCTCGCACCTCCGCGTCGACGCCCTCAACTACCCCGGTGTGGGGGTCTGGCATCCCGTGACCATCCTCCAGGTGGGTGACGACCAAAGAGGGGTGGCCGAGCAGACTTCCCGCCCACGGCATAGTCGAGATCAGTCCGCCATAAAAAGCTGTGTTGACAACCCGGGAGAGTTCATCCCCACTGGCTCGATAGCTCTTGGTCAACGACAGGGTCGGCACCAGCGGCCCGAGTGCCGCGAACAGGGAATCCTCGTGGCGTGAGTCGCCATCGTCGTGTGCACTCTCACGCTCATCACGCAGTGCGAGCGAGAACGCGGACGGTGTCTGAGCGACCGGGTCCCCGACTGCTACCACTTGAGGCGCTCGGCGAAGCGCACCCACCGATTCGGCCACGCTGAGTGCACCGGCATCCATCACGATCGCCACATCAAAGCGCTGCGAGTCAGGGAGTCGGTGGACTTCGTAGGGGGTCGCCATCCAGACAGGGGCAAGCGCTTTCGTGAGGTGTGGAGCAAGAGCGCTCACGCTGTGGACGCTCGCGGTTCGATTGGTGAGGATCTTCTTGAGCTCTTTTGCCTCATCGGGCCAATCCATCAAACCCAGCGACCAGCGCTCAGCCAATTGCCACGCGAGGTGCTGCGCGTTACCACCCGCGTGGGCTTCATCGACGAGTCGAAAGTCTGCTTCGAGACGCACCAGAACATCCTTGTCAGAACCCAGCAGTGCCTCTTCTTTCTCAAGAATGGTTTCGAGTGCTCCCCGCCACCACGCCAACTCCAACTCGGAGGCCACCTCATCGCCATCGATGTGACGGGTCGCAAGATCCTCCACCAGGGGTCCCAGATGCATCTGTTCGAGGTGGTCTTGGACCTCTCGGCGGTTCTCGAGACTCTGCAATATCTCGGATTCTTTGGCGAGCTCTTCGAGCAGAGCCAACATCTGGAGCGAGGGCATGTCCGCCAGCCGCTCACCCTTGCCTGTTCGACCCAGGACCCGATCGAGCTCGTGGAGGTCTTGCTCGATCTCGGTCACCAGCACGTGAACATCAGCCAGACCCGACGGGACACTCGGTTGGTGGCCCGTGTCGACGTAGCGATTCCACAGCTCGCGCTGAGCTTGGATTTTCACCAGCGACTCGTGGAGGTCAGATACCGATACGCCCGGTCGGACGTGCTCTTTGGCGAGGCCCTTCAAGCGTTGGCGTTGAATCCTCGGCATCGACTTGGCCAGCTCTTTGGGACCGGTCGCCGTGATGAGGTCTTTAAGCGAGCGGTCATAGACGCTCGGTTGGAAACGATCCAAGGTGTCGCGCATGTCCATCAGAAGGTGAACATAGACCGCCGTTTGGCCGACAGTGGTGACCGAAGGAAGCGGAGTTTGCTCCAGAAGAGGGGGGAACTTCTCCAGAAGTCTCGGCACGCTTTCCATGGCGAGACGTCTCGCGCGCTCCTGGGACTTCCTCGCGTCCTCCACATTCTCAAACGTCACCCCATACCAAGGGCTATCTGCGGGGCCATATTTGAACTCCCCGAGCTCAGCCGCCCGTCGCAACAGCTCTGCGGCCTGGCCCAATCCGGGTGCGAGGGCCACGAGGGCTTGGTGATCCAACCGCGCGGTCGTCTCCGGGGGTGATTCACGCAGCGAAAGCGTTCCCAAGCGGGAGAAACACTCCATGGCGCTCACGCCCAGTTCCGCATCCTTTTTCGCCCAAGCTTCTCGGTATTTGAGGATGACTTTACGCAGTCGCTCGTAGGCCTGGTCGACTTCGGTGAGGGAAGGCTTCTTGGCTTTCTCGTTGCGTCCAATCGACGTGATCAAATCTCTCCCGGGTCTGGAGAGTTCAGCCGCCATACCGCCCAGACCCGCCTCGGCGAGGCGATTCTTAATGGCGTCGCTCGTGGCCTTCCGTGGTGTGACGACGAGGACTCTCTTGTGCTTGGCCACGAGTGCACCCACCGCGTTGACGACTGTTTGCGTTGCCCCGGTACCGGGCAGAGCCCGAACCACGAGGGAATTACCCGCCACGATGTTCTGAACGATTGCGTCCTGTTCACGGTCAGAGTCCACGATCGAGCGATCGGCGTCGGCCGGTTGAGAGTCCGGATGCACAATTTCGATCGGAACACGAGAGTTCCGCAGCTCGGACACCGCGTGCTCGTTACCCCCGAGTGCATCCAGAATCGGGTGTTGCAGGTTCTTAGCGTCATCGAGCATGGGTTCGGACAGCTCGGCAAAGCTCGAAATCACAAGTCTGGCGTGGACCGTCACGTCACCGCGGTGAGCGGTGAGGTCACGGAGTCGATCGAGAGCTGGGTTGGGTTTGAACGCGCCGCCATCATCGGTGAGCGCCACGAATGCGTGGGGATCAAGGCTGACCTGGAGCTGGTCGGCGAATGCTCTCTGAATACCGGGGTTCAAGCGCACTCGAGAGCGCTTGAGCGTAATCTCGATATCGGTTCCGCGTCGCCGCAAGTGAACCGGACGCATGAGGAGAGGCCCGCGGTAGTCGACTCCATCGTGGCTCCACTCGACCAGACCGATTCCCAACTCCAAAGATTCGATGCCCCGGGAGTGCTTGAGTTCTAGGGCGTGGTCCACCAGTCGCAGGGCGGCCTTGTGGGAGGGTCGCCTCGCCACGTCGTCTCGAATCAGGTTGGACAGTAAAGTCGGCGAGCCTGCCAGGAATCTGGCTAACCCACCGGGGTGTCCACGCGAGATATCAACACGGTTTTCCGGGTAGTCCTGGAAGTGAATCAGGGGGCTCGGTCCGCCGAGCTCCGCGATCTCTGACCACCACCGCTCCCAGGCCATTGCAGCCTGGTTTACCGGGGTGGTGTCCGGGTCTCCGACGCTGACCTGGTGCGCCAAATCACTCGACCACCAAGGTTGGCCATCGAGTGAGGAGCCCGGGGTGTCCGGGGTGTCGTAATTATCGGCACGCCACACCCCTCAAAACTACGTCTTTGCCCGGTTTTGAGCGGTTATCCCACGCCGAGGTGCCTGGGTGGGCGATACGGTGCAATGCCCGGTGTGACGCTATTTTTCTACCCAATCGGCAAGCTTCAGGAGGGGAATGTTCTCGAAGTGACGGGAGTTGTGGGTGACGAGCGTAGAGCCCGACACCAGAGCCTGAGCAGCAATCAGAATGTCGTAGGGCCCTGAAGGCAGGCCCTGTTCGGTGAGATAACGGGTGATTTCACCTGCTTTTCGAGCGTCCTCGATACCGAAAGGCACCACAGGAATTGCCCGGAGGAAGTCATCGATGCGAGCCTTCCAGCTGTCATGTGGGATCCGAGGGCCTCGCACGCTTTCGAGCTCACAGGCTGACACCGCTGAGATGGCCCAGGAATCAGTGGGATGGAGTGCGCTGTTGCGCACCACAGCCGGGTGGTTCTTCAGAAGGAAACTGACAGTGTCGGTGTCCAGTAGATACTTCACGTCGCGCCACCGGCACCCAAGTCGGGGAAGCGAGCTGGAAGCGTGGTCCGCTCTGGCCACGGTTCACCCACATCCGCGGGTGTGGGTTCCTGGCTCCAGCGGCCTAAGAGTTGATCCAAGGTCTCGGGCTCGTCGTGAGGAACGATCTCGATAGTTCCCTGTGATGTACCACGTATTTCCACGGACTGAGTCGGGGGAACGAGGGCTGCGGGAATTCTGACAGCCCAGCTTCCGCCGTTTCGGAACAATTTCGTCACCACAGGGTCAGTCATAACACTCAGAGTAGTCTATATTTTATGTATATATATCTTGATGGTGAGAAGTAAGCAGCAGGAGCATCCTGAAGACAACCAAGAGTTGCGACGAGGAACTCTAACCCGGTCACTCACGTCTGGTGCCCCTGGAGGGACTCGAACCCCCAACCCTTTCCTTAGGACGGAACTGCTCTTCCATTGAGCTACAGAGGCAACGCCGAAAGTCTAGCGAGCACAGAATGTCCCCGGTCGTCATTACTCTGTCCCCGTGAAGATTTATCTGGTCGCATTCGGGTCTAGGGGAGACAATGAGCCCTTCCGCGCTCTCGCGCTGGAAGCGGCCGCAGCAGGCCATGATGTCACCTTCGCTCACACCTCAGACCTGGCGTTTGATCCCGAGGCTCCATATAAGGAACGAGAACTCCCGGGCTCGATCGATCGGGTGATTGCGGAGCAAGGTGTGTCTACTGTTCGAGCTCTCCTGAACTATCGAACCGTCATGCGGCCTCTGCTCGAAGGTGTCTGGGAAACCAGCACCCAACAGATACTCGAGCTTCACCCCGACATCGTGGTCTATCACCCGAAGGTCATGACAGCGGCAACCGCTGCTCACGCGGTGGGGGCGCTCGCAGCGGAGGTAGAAATCGTTCCCACGATGACTCCGACCGATGAGTTTCCGCCTGCGGGCCTCCCTACGACCATCCCGTCTCGGTGGAACCGGGCGAGCTACTCTCTGGTGAAGGCCGGAGTCTCCTCGTTCGCGCCCGTTCTCAAAGAGCTCGCCGACAGGCTGGGTGTAATCCGCACCGAGTCTGACCTGGTGCTCTGCCCCGTCAGTCCGACCCTCGTCCCCCACCCCGCCGACTGGCCAGAGTTTGCTCATGTCACCGGGCAGTGGTATCGGGCCAGTGAAGACGAACTCGACCCCGTGCTCGAGCGATTCATGGGTGACGGCCAGATCGTCTATGCAGGTTTTGGCTCCATGCGTGACTCTCGCGGTAAGGCTCGAGCTGGGGCCATCGTGAAGGCAGCAAGGTCGCTCGGCATGAAGACTCTGCTGGTCACTGGTTGGGGAGGTCTGGTTCCCACGGCAGAGCATGAGCAGGCATCAGATGTTCTCGTGAGAACGGCCGTTCCACACTCGGCTGTCCTCCCTCGCGTTGCTGTCGGAATCCACCATGGTGGGGCGGGAACGACGCATGCTTTCGTGCGGGCCGGAACACCGTCGATCATCATGCCCTTCCTTGCCGACCAGCCGTGGTGGGGGGCCAGACTCTCGAGCTTGGGACTTGGTCCCAAGCCTCTGTCTCGAGCAACGACCAGACCCTCGGTTATTGCCAAGTCGATAACCGAAGCGCTCTCCCAGCGCGACAAGGTGGAGCGGGCCGCCCCGACCATGGCGCAAGAGGACGGTGCCGGCGTAGCGCTCACCATCATCGAGCGATCAGAAGCTGGAGTTTCCCCGCTTCGACCTGCCTAGGCGGCTTGGGCCAGGTAGCCTTCCCAGCGCTCCTGGGGACGCTCGATGCCCCGAACGAGCCACGCCGTTCCATAGGGAGTCTTCGGGACACTCAGGAGACGCCAGCCCATTTCGGTGGGGGTTCGATCACCCTTGATGTTGTTGCACTTGAGACAACAAGCGACAAGGTTCTCCCACTCATCCTTGCCACCTCGAGACCGGGGCAAGACATGATCAATGGTGCTCGCCGATGCGCCGCAGTAGGCACAGCGGTGGCCATCTCGTCGAAGAACCCCTCGTCTGGAAACAGGGACCTGGCGGTTATGCGGCATCTTCACATACCGGGTCAGCACGATCACCGAGGGACGCTCCCACGTTCCATCGGGACTGCGAACAGGATGGGAATTATCGCTCTCGACAATGACAGCCCTCCCATTCATCACCAGGACAAGCGCTCTCTTGAACGACACCACCGAGAGCGGTTCGTATCCGGCGTTGAGGACGAGAGTTCTCATGCTGACTGCGGGGGTATCCACGGCGGCGTGTGCCGTCTTCTGCGGACTCATGATGTCGGCCCCTTAACGCAAAAGACACCATCGAAACACGATGGTGTCTGGGGCACACGATGGACCGGACATGCCAGGGCCGGCCTCGTGGAGACCTGTATCCGAAAGTGAGCGCGCACGTCTCGGGGCGCTTGGCACTCCCTTGGACCCATGAGCTACTCCTTCGCGACATTTAAGGCGCAATGCACTAAGAGTAACCAGCCAACCCTGAGACCGGCTGACACGGCACGCCGGGCTTACCGGGCCAAATACAGGTGCTCGGCGATGGACTCCGGCACGACAACCTCACCCTGGGATTGCTCTGCCACCAGCCGATACCCATCACCGGCTCGTGACACAGTGACCTGAGCGCCCGGCATCACTCCGGCTGCCTTGAACGTGGCCAGAAGCGAGGGATCAAACTGTGCGGGCTCACCCAGTCGTCGCAGGAGGCCCGACTGCGGTTCCTCCGTGGCGAAGTCAGTGACCCGAATCACACCCTTGAGAAACTTCTCTGATGCTGTTCCGCCGATATCCTCCATCGCAGGAATGGGGTTCCCAAATGGGGATTCGGTGGGGTGACCCAGCATCTCGACCAAGCGTCGCTCGACGTGCTCACTCATGACGTGCTCCCATCGGCACGCCTCCTCATGAACGAGCGACCACTCCAAACCGATGACATCGGCGAGCAAACGCTCCGCAAGACGATGCTTGCGGGTGACTTCGAAAGCCTTCTTACGGCCCTTCTTGGTGAGAGCTAATTGACGATCAGCCTCGACCACGAGCAGGCCATCTCGCTCCATGCGCGCCACCGTTTGGGACACGGTCGGACCCGAGTGGCCGAGTCGCTCCGAGATTCGGGCGCGAAAGGGAGGAATGCCCTCTTCCTCCAAATCCACGATGGTGCGCAGATACATCTCAGTCGTGTCGACGAGATCTGTCATAAAGCACCCCTGGAGTTATTTAGGTGAGGCTTAGCTTACTTGGAGACCCCTCCAAGAGCATCGAGTCCACCGCCTAGACTTGAGGACATGGCCGACCTCACCATTCCCCAGGACCTTCTTCCCCAGGATGGACGCTTCGGCGCAGGACCCTCGAGGGTTAGCTCTCAGCAGCTCGACCACTTGATTAGAAATGCCTCACTGCTGGGCACCTCGCATCGGCAAGCGCCGGTCAAAGAACTCGTCGGGCGTATTCAAGGAGCACTCGCCGCCTACTTCCGACTGCCTGAAGGCTACGAGGTTGTGTTGGGTAACGGGGGGTCGACCGCGTTCTGGGATGTGGCCGCGGTCAGTTTGGCTAAGAACCGCAGCGCACACCTGAGTTTTGGAGAATTTGGAGCGAAGTGTGTGAAAGCTCACACCACTCCCTGGCTCGAAGCCCCCCACGTGGTGACAAGTGAACCGGGAACCCGCGGAGTACTCGAAGCGGTCGAGGGTGTGGACCTCTATGCCTGGCCTCACAATGAGACGTCGACGGGAGTAATGGCTCCGGTACACCGCATTGCGGGAGCTGATTCTGGCGCTCTCATGATGGTCGATGCGACCAGTGCCGCCGGAGGTCTCGACTTTGAGGCATCCGAGGTTGACGTCTACTATTTCGCGCCGCAAAAGAACTTCGCCAGTGATGGCGGCCTATGGTTCGCTCTGCTATCACCGGCTGCCATCGAGCGAGCGTTCGAGGTTACGGCCACCGATCGCTACATCCCCGATTTCCTCAGTCTCACTCAAGCCATTGAGAACTCGAGGCTCAACCAGACTCTCAACACTCCAGCGCTCACCACCCTGCTCCTGATGGAGTCTCAACTGGAGTGGATGATGAGTCTCGGCGGGCTCAGCGCTGCAGCCACACACACTCAGGAATCTTCTGCCCTGCTCTATGACTGGGCAGAGTCTCGCTCAGATGTTTCTGCGTTCGTGGCAGACCCAGCCCACCGCTCACACGTCGTGGTCACCCTGGACATGGATGACAGCATTGATGCTTCTCGGGTGACCTCTGTGCTTCGCGCCAACGGAATCGTCGACACCGAGCCCTACCGGAAGCTCGGACGCAACCAGATTCGAATCGCGACGTTCGTGGGTGTCCCCCACAGCGATGTCGAGAAGCTCATCGCAAGCCTCGACTACGTGCTCGAAAACCTCTAAGGGTCAAGCGGGTCGGGCTCGTCGAGCTCCACGTGATCAAAGAGATCATCGGGCTCTTCGGGAACCTCCAAAGGAGTCGGATCCAGGTCGAGATCTAGCTCGTCAATATCAACCCCGTCAACATCGTCATCGAGGTCGAGAGCGTCATCGTCATCCTCGTCGTCATCCGCTTCGGCCTGGTCCTTGAGCTCTTTCTCATGAAGCAGGTACTCCTCGAGGCGATCAGCCCACGGAACCCAGTCGGGAGCCACCAGCGAGCTTTCACCCGGAAGCAAGCCCACTTCCAACACCGAAGGGTCAACACCAGAGACGTTGGACACACTCACGGTCCATGCCCACCCGGGATAGCCAGGCTGGGCAGAGGGGTACGCCACGGTCACGGACTCGCCCTCGTGGGTCACCGCAGGCGTGTCCACAAAAGTGTCGGCTCCCGTCACCTCGAGTAGTGCCACTCGAGCCAGGGCGACAAAGGTGTCCTCGGACGCTGAGGTCTTCTTAGGCATCAAATTCTTCGGCTACTTTGCGCAAGAGCGCAGCAATCTTCTTGGAGTGGTCGTCATCGGGGTATCGCCCACGACGAAGAT
>JALQXU010000089.1 GCA_023263045.1 Pontimonas sp. | reverse complement strand
GACGCGTCTCGCGGTCCAACAAAAAACAGGAGAATTTGCCCGCCTTGTTCTCGATATCGGTGGTTCTCGTCAGGCGCGCGAGAAAGAATTGGAAAAACTCGTCAGTGTGGCGATCGACAAGATTGAGAACGGTGCCAAATCTGCCGCCTTGCCACCCATGAGTAGTTACGAGCGGAAACTGGTCCATGACATGGTCGCAGAGCGAGGCTTCCACTCTGGTTCAGAAGGTGAAGGCAGAGACCGTCACACGGTCATCACCGCTGCATCGTAGGGAATGTTTCACGTGAAACATTCCGAGATTGAACCCGAGCCGGCCGCAGCAGAGAAACTCTGCGGAGAAGCTTTGCCCACTCTGCGGCTGTTTGCTGAGCACCTTGCTCAATGGGGTGAGGAACTCGGTCTTGTGGGGCCTCGAGAGCTCGACCGATTGTGGACCCGCCACATCTTGAACTCAGCGTTAGTCGCGCACAAGATTGGAACGGGCACTCTGATTGACATTGGATCCGGTGCAGGTTTTCCTGGTCTCGTGATTGCGGCCATTCGTCCCGATGTGCAGTGCACTCTGATTGAGCCTTTAGGCCGTCGAGCTCATTGGCTGCGCGAGGAAGCGGATCGCTTGGGCCTGTCGAATGTCGAGGTGCGAAACGAGCGAGCAGAAGAGGCGGCCGGTCACGTGATTGCGGACTTTGTGACGGCACGGGCTGTGAGTGCACTCAAGACCCTGGTTCCCCTGGCTGCCCCGCTCTTGAAACAGGGTGGCCAGTTGGTTCTCATGAAGGGCCAGAAGGTGGAGGAAGAGGTTCGCGCGGCGGCACCCATCCTCGTGAAGTGGAGCGTGACAAACCCCGCTATTGAAGTCACAGGGCCGGAGTTTGATACCGAAGAAACGCGCATATTTCGGGCTACAGTGGGATAACGAGACGAATGTTTCACGTGAAACATTGGAGGGAATGCCCGGGTGAGCCAGTCGCCATTTGATACTTCGACTCCTTTGGCCTCCGAGCTCGCTGACCTCACCCAGAGACGGGCTGCTCTGGCTCGGGCCGTTGTCCCAAAACCGGCACATACGCGCGTCATCACGGTCGCAAACCAGAAGGGTGGTGTGGGGAAAACCACCACGGCTGTGAACATTGCGGGGTCTCTTGCCCGCTTTGGGAGCACCGTGTTGGTGATTGATCTCGATCCGCAGGGTAACGCCTCAACGGCGCTGGGAATCGACCATCACGGAGACATCACGAGCATTTATGACGTGATTGTGGGCGTCACCCCCCTCGCGGAGGCAATTCAAGTGAGCCCCGAGAACCCGAAACTGTTGTGTGCACCATCGAATCTTGACCTCGCAGGCGCTGAGATTGAACTTGTATCGATGGCAGCACGGGAATACCGGCTGCAGAGGGCACTTCACGCTTTTCTCGATTCACCTGCCGGGGCCGGTGTCGACTATGTGTTTATTGACTGCCCACCGTCCCTGGGGTTGTTAACCATCAACGCATTCGTGGCCGCTACCGAGGTTCTCTTGCCCATTCAGTGCGAGTACTACGCCTTGGAAGGCGTGAGCCAACTGGTGAGCAATATCGAGCTCATTAGGGGACATTTGAATCCTGACCTGAGGTTGTCGACCATTGTCCTCACCATGTTTGATGCGAGGACCAATCTCGCGCATCAGGTTGTCTCCGATGTGAGATCTCATTTCCCCAGTGAGACTCTCACAGCACTGATTCCGCGATCTGTCCGCGTGTCTGAAGCCCCGAGTTACGGACAGACAGTGATTGAGTATGACCAGAGCTCTCCCGGTGCCGTTGCGTATCAGGAGGCTGCCGTGGAAATCGCTAACAGAGGAGCAACGACGTAATGGCGCAGAAGAGAACGGGCCTAGGTCGAGGTATCGGTGCACTTATTCCCGGAGCACCCGCGACGGGCGATCGCCCCGTAGACGTTTTCTTCCCCGCGAGCACTGAACAAGGTGACATGGTGTCCGTTCCGGGTGCAACGTTGGTGTCTGTTCCACCCTCGAGTATTCGCCCTAACCCTCACCAGCCCAGGAAGGAATTCCGACAAGAGGAGCTCGATGAGCTGATTCATTCCGTCACTGAGTTCGGGGTTTTGCAGCCGATTGTTGTCCGCCCACTGGCTTCTCCAGACGGTGAGGTTCAGTTCGAGCTGATTATGGGAGAGCGTCGGCTTCGGGCGGCGACCGCCGCGGGGCTTGCCACCATTCCTGCAGTGGTGCGGGATACCGACGACGATGCGATGTTGCGCGATGCACTGTTGGAAAACCTGCATCGGGCAAACCTGAATCCTCTAGAGGAGGCCTCTGCCTACCAGCAGCTGCTGTCTGATTTTGGAATTACCCAGGATGAGCTCGCGACGAAGCTTGGCCGTTCCCGTCCTCAAGTCACGAACACACTGCGCTTGTTGCGCTTACCTGCCGATGTCCAGAAAAAGGTTGCCGCAGGGGTTCTCAGCGCTGGCCATGCGCGCGCCCTGTTGTCGATGCCGGACGAAGCGGGCATGTCGAAGCTTGCTGACAAGATCATCAAGCGCTCCCTGACGGTGCGTCAGGCTGAAGAGGAAGCAGGCCTCGCGAAGGCTTCCCGCCCGGGAACACGCAAGGTGCGCGGTGGGGGACGCAGTGAAGGCCTTGACGACATCGCGGAGAGGATGGGCGATCGACTCAATACCCGCGTGCGAATTTCGCTCTCGAAAACGAAGGGCACGCTGGCCATTGATTTCGCGACGGTGGCTGACTTGAACCGTATTTTGGGAGAGCTCGGGGAACCTGGGTTCAAGCCCTAGCGCGAGCAGAATCCACAAGGGCCGCGTAGACCCCACCGACGTCGTAGCCGGCCGAATCGAGGGCAAGAGCAGTGCTCGACGTTTCGGTCAAGCCGGGCATGGTGCTCGCCTCCAGGAACCAAGCGGTGTTATCTGAGTCGATGATGAAGTCGACGCGAGCGAGATCTCGGAGACCCAGAGCGTCGAATACCGTGAGCGCTAGATCACTGACCGTTTTCTGCACGCCCTCCTCGAGCCTGGGCGGAGTGTAGAAGCGCGTCGCGCCGGCCGTATAGCGAGCCTCGAAATCGTAGTGTCCCGAGATCGGTTCTATCTCCACCGCGGGGATGGCCCGGGGACCATCTCCCGTGTCGATGATGGGGACACACACCTCGACTCCAAGGATGCGTTGCTCGATAAGGGCAACGTCGGAGTACGTAAAGGCGTGAACCATGGCTTTGCGCAGGTCCTCAGGAGAGTCGACCCAGGACACACCTTGGGCTGAACCCCCTTGAGCGGGCTTGACAATGAGGGGAACACCGAAGGTCTCCGTTACCGTCTCCAGCACACTCTCGGCACCGAGTTCCCGGAAGGCATCGCGCGACAGGGTTATGGACCGAGGCGTGACGACGCCTGCTCGTTCCACCAGGCTTTTCGCCACGGGTTTATTCCAGGCAATACGTGATGCATCAGCGGTGGAACCTACGTACGGAATGCCTAACATTTCGAGGAGGGCGCGGAGCGCTCCGTCTTCTCCCGAGGCCCCATGGAGGACAGGCCACACAACGGACGGGGGAGCCTCGTTGAGGTGCTCGATGAGGGACCCATCAGGATCTCTGATTTCCACGCTGACATCGTGGGAGAGCAAACCATCGGCAACGCGACGGCCCGATTTGAGCGAGATGTCGCGCTCGTGAGAAATCCCGCCGGAGAGGATGAGAACGTGCGGTGAGTCAGCCACTGCTACACAACCTCGGGCGGCGGCGACTCGAGGTTGGCGGCGAGGGGAATCTCCGAGGTCGCAGGCCCGAAGGTGTCGACGAGTTCGCGTTCTGCTGTGATGACTCGAGCGAGCCGGCGGATTCCTTCGGTAATGAAGTCAGGTTCGGGGTAGCAGAAGGCGAGCCGGATGTTTC
>JALQXU010000088.1 GCA_023263045.1 Pontimonas sp. | reverse complement strand
CTCAGAGCATGCTGGTGAATTGGATGAGTAACAAGAACTCTATGACAGCCCCCAGCCTCCGAACCCAGAGGAACTGAGGCTTTTCCAGCCAATGAATCTCTCTGGGAGCACCCTCACGTCCCAGAAGCCCTAACAGGGTGACGGTGATGATCAGGCCGAGAAGACAGAAGACGAATATCACCGAGAAATTGGGGTGTTCTCCCAGCCATACTCCGAGAGAGTTTTCGAGCACGATCTCGAGACCCAGAATCATCGCAAGGCCTGCGAGGCCCGTGGGCAAGAGTCGCCACAGTGTCGGGGAGTTCGGGAATTTTGATGTGAAGAGCCCGAGGATGTTGGGCACCATGAAGAGCAGAGCTGCGAACCAAACCACCGGTCCGAAACCCATAAAAGCACTCGCGATGAAGACATAGAAAGCGAATCGCAGGATTTGCGCAGTGAGAATCTGAGTTGCAGGGGGCTCGGGAAGCTTGTCTGGCGTGAGGGCATCCATGCGAGCAGGAAAGAATCTGGCCGCAAAATCTTCAACGATAATTCGCAAGCCAATCGCGATAGTCGCATAAATCTGGAACGTGATGATGTAATTCGCCGCGGGCAACGTCAGGCCCGTCAAAGCGGGAAGAGACCGGATAATCAGCCCTGCGACCCACCCACCCATGAGCGACGCAAATGCGAGGTCACCGAGTCGCACGAGCCAATCACCCCGTGACGTGGGAGCGGGCCTGCGAAAATCGCGAATTGATCGGGCAATCACAATCGGTCCAAAACCAGAGACGATGATGCCCGCGAGCATTCTCCAGTCCTCAATCTGGGTGACATCCATCAGGGGGA
Organism: Pontimonas sp.; assembly: GCA_023263045.1. GTDB lineage: Bacteria > Actinomycetota > Actinomycetes > Actinomycetales > Microbacteriaceae > Pontimonas. The sequence goes on along the minus strand of JALQXU010000088.1, from coordinate 3,090 downwards.
GTGAGCCGATTACGAAGACGCTCATGGCGAGTGATCCCGCGAAGGCGTCGAACACACCGAGGATTACGAGCCACACGTAAAGCGCGACAGGCGGATGTAACAGAACGTTGTCATTAATGGTGAGGCTTTCGAGCGCCAACCACGCACCGACACCAGGCAAAACGAGCGACAGCGGTCCGGAAATTGCCCGGAGGTAGGTGGCATCACTAAAGAGTCTTGACATCAAGGGCGAGAGTGGGGCAAGCCTTTCGGTGATCCAGGAGCTGGGAGCGTCCCAGAACGAGAAGAGTCGCCACTGCCACAGGGCAAGCCGATCCCCCCATCGTCGATGCTGATTCCTGAATCGATCGACACGAAATTCGGCACCTGCCATCGCATCCAGAACATCTTCGTTCATGTCAGCGCCAGGAGCGTTCGCTGTTGAACCACCACCGCCTCCAGCACCAGTTCCCCCACCCGAGGAAGCTGCGCCACCCGCTGAACCTGCCGCACTCGCGGAGCTAGCCGCGCCAGCGGCAGATCCTGCCGCCCCTACGGCACCCGCGGCAGCTCCCGCGGCTGCCGCCGCACCAGCAGCCGCAGCGACACCTGCTACAGCTGCGGTCGCGCCCACCAGGTTGTTAGTTGCCTGTACCGCTTCTGGGGAACCTTGCGGGTCGTACTCGATGATGACGGAGTCATCTCCGGAAGCTCCAACCGCTGGATTCGCGACTGGCTCCCCCACTTGACTCGCGAGCTCCAAGACTGCCGAGGGATTGACAAGGACCTGAGCCAGCGTGGGTGTTGGCGTTGGTTCGGGCTCGGGTTCTGGAATTGGCGGTGCCGGCTCGGGTTCCGGAGCTGGCGGTGCCGGCTCGGGAGGAGGTGAGGGTGTGGGCGCGGGTACTGGCGGAGGCGCGGGTGCCGTGACCTGTGCTGGCGCAGGGGTTGGGGCAGGGGTAGGGGCAGGGTCCGGTGCAGGCGCAGGTGCAGGCGCAGGGGCGGGCGCGGGAGTAGGTGCTGGCGCGGCCGGTGTTGCGGAGAGTTGGTTTGATACTGGTGAATCCCCGGAAGTGTTCACCGCCTTGAGGGTGATGCTGTACGCAGTGCCATTTGTCAGCGTTGTGGTGCCGTCGGAGGAGAGGTAGTCGATAGTGAAGGGACTGGAGACTTGAGCTGGGTTGAGAGCCCGGAAGGTCGTTCCATCGGTGGAGTACTTGTAGTTTGTGATGGCACTTGTGCCGGTGTAAGCGGGTGCCGTGAACGAGACTTTGATTTGCTGGTCGTCGACAGCAAGTCCGGTCAATGTTGGGGCTCCAGGCCTCGTACTCACGACGTCATAACTCTTCTGTGTACTTGCTGATTCCGCTGTTGATGACGATGGATCTTCTCGACCGCCAAATTCGACGAGGAATCCTAGAGTGCGGGAGCAGGGGAGGTCGTTCCATCGGCCATTTGCGCCACCCCAATTTGTGACGGCGCAATCTTCACCCCCGGAGTCGTTGGGTTCTCCGCTTGCCCATGCTCCTGCTACCGCATTGGCGTAACCCCAGTCGTAGCCGTCTGCGACTTCCGCAGGGCTGGTGTCGTCGAGGTAGTAGGTGCTTTGAATCCCGCTAATCTCGGGGATGTCGTCGGAAATTGTGTCTCCTGTGCCCTCTGCACCTGCCCAACGCCATTGGCCTTCGTTGGCACCCGCATCAGTTGTGCCAATCCAAATGTTTGTTGCCGTAGTGCCCGACTTGATGAATTCGTTCTCCGCGTAGCTCGTAATGTGGGCGAGGTATCCCTGGAGACCATTGAGTTCTAGTCCCTGGGCGTAGGACTGCGCATCTGACCAATTCTTCGCCGTAGAGACGTATTTGTAGTAGTGACCCGTAGCAGAGCTATAGAACTCATTTGCTCCGGGTTTCGTACTTACGCTCACCTTCAGAGTGTTTACTTGCTCAGTTGCAGGTGTCCAGGTCAGAGTCGTTAGGGCCGCTGTGACATTCGCAAACGTTCCCCCGATTCCCACCCTCGCACCAGAAGGGTTTGAATAACCCGTCACGTTGGTGAGTGTCAGACCGGTCGCGTCAATCGTGAGCGTCCCATTTTCGGTCTGGTTACCGTCACCATCGACGAATTCGATTGTCGCTTGAATATCGGTGCTGGTGAAATTCGTTAAGGTGACGCCGAATGATGCAGCTTGGCCCACGACAATGGCACCCGCAGGATCTCCGAGGGTTACCGTCGGCGAGCCATTGGCCGCAGCTCCCATCGTTCCAAGGGGCCCGATGGATAACCCTGCAAGAAAGAGCCCCGCCCCGAGGAAGGCAAGAACCTTGCGCGTCCTCTGTCGGAGCGCGACAGGGACCTCCATAGCTTCTCAATTCCTCTGGCGTAAAGTCGACGACCCAATTATCCCGCTTTAGGCTCGGTTAGCCAGATCTCTTGCGGGTTGCAATCGATGAAGCCAGGTCCACGGAAGCTCCAGAAAGTCGGGGTAGCCGCTAGATGCAGGCCAACCAACACATGTCGATACACGTGAGCGAACCCTCATTCAGATACTTCGCTCAGGGTTCCGACGAATATTTCAGCAGCTTCTGGGTTATGCGCTTCCTCCTCACGAACTCTCGAGGCGACTACTAACCACGAATTGCCTTGCGGAATTGCCGAAGGATCGAGATAGTTCCAGCCGTCTTCTTCGAGGAGGGGATTCGGGTCAACCTCCCAAGCAATGCCATCGTTGGAGCGAGCAAGGTGGAGTTTTTGAGGTAGCTCCGAAGGGTGCGGTGTGGTGGAGAGAAGCATGAGCCAGTCTCCATCCTCAGCTTTCATAACGAAGGGGTCCACATAGCCGTCAAAAATGACGGGCTCTTGTCTCACCTGAAAGTTCACTCCATCTGAACTGGTCGCCAATCGAATCACTTCCCAGCGTTCGCCCTCTACCTCGTCAACCCAATACATGTAGACCAAGCCGTCTGGCCCAACAATTGTGTCCGGTACGCCCCACGCTCGCCCAGGATTGTCCTGAGCAACCCCTGTTTCACGCCCAGGTGAGAAGCTCACAAAGTCTGTTGTGGTCATGGTGAAAACAGCCTTCAGACTGTCTGGAGAGGGAGGCGCTTG
>JALQXU010000087.1 GCA_023263045.1 Pontimonas sp. | reverse complement strand
TGTGAGGCTGGGAGCATCGCGGTCCTTGGCGGAAACCAGGAGCTCCTGGCCGCTAAATGGGAACTCAAGTCCTAGGTCTGGATCCTGAGGGTTAATGGCGTGCTCGGCCTGTGGCTTGTAGTGATCGGTCACCAGGTAGGTCACAGTCGTTTCCTCTTCGAGGGCAACAAAAGCATGTCCCAGCCCGACGTCGACAAGTATGGCGTTGCGGTCTTGTGCGGTGAGGGTGACCGCTTCCCACGTCCCGAAAGTGGGGGACCCCACTCGAATATCGACGACATAATCCCGAATCGCACCCGTCGGGCACATCACATACTTAGCTTGCCCTGGAGGAACATCGGCAAAGTGGATTCCTCGAAGGGTGCCTTTTTGAGAGACAGACAGATTTGCTTGAATTGTGGAAAAGTCAATTCCTGTTGCGTTTTTTAGATGATCAGCACGGAACCATTCCACAAACTCTCCGCGGTCGTCGCCATGAACAGTATTGGTGATGGCGAAGGCTCCAGCAATCGAGAGCGGGGTTATCTCCACCCATGAAGCCTACCAATCAGGGTTCTTCTACCCGTTTTGTTGCTACACAACTCGACGATAGCTTTCGGTGAGGGTTTGAACCCCCCGCCACAACTTCACGGCTTTGAGCCAGGGAAGCAAATACCCCCACACACGCTGCCCGAGCGTGTTCTTCCTAGAAATGGTGCGTGTTCCGGCGTCACCAACCAGCGTTGATCCAACGCGAGCAAGGGGAGTGTCGTGAAGAACGAATTCACTGGTGTGACGTTGGGCGCGTTTTCGGAACAGGAAATCTTTTCCATAGATCCCCCCATAATCTTCATCATGTCCTCCGATAGCCCAATAGAGCTCCTTCGTCATGAAGTAGCTATTGGGATGGGGTTCGCGCTGCTGACCTGTCGCGAATTTTATGCGCGAGAACGTATAGAAAATGGACGGATCCTTCTCCATTCCGATGAGGTGGCTGAGGGTCCATTTCGGTACGACGTGATCGATGTCGGTAAGGAGCAACCACGGTGCCTGAGCCTCATGTGCACCAATATTGCGCGCCGCGTCTTGGTTCCAGCGGAGGTCACGATCAATTCTGAATATCGAGTGCCTCGGCAGATTCTGTGGCCTGGCAACGTCCACAGCCGGTCGAGTAGGAGAGCCATCATCAACGATGAGAACTTCAAGTTTGTCCTTCACGGACGCGGGATACTTAGCAATTTCCTTCCACTGAAGCTCCAGCATCGAAGGATTTTCGTAATAAGCGAAGACCAGAGAAATGAGAGGAGTGTGCTCCTTCGGAGCAACAGACGCTGAACCCTCTGGCATAGCTCGAGACTACTAGGAGCGCGTTCACAATCCCGTCGTCTCGTCTCAACAAACTAGAGTGGTCGGGTGCGAAAGACACACATTTTGGGCGAAAACAGGAGCGAAGCAGCGTGAGACTTTTTGTCACCGGTGGTGCTGGATTTATCGGCTCCAATTTCGTACGTATGGCCCTTAACGGTCGTCTACCTGGACTCGAGGACGCTCACATCACAGTGTTTGATGCGCTCACGTATTCCGGAACCCTGACGAACCTTGAGAGCGTAAAAGACTCCCCACGTTTTAGCTTTGTGCAGGGCGACATTCGTGACACTGACGCCGTGGGAGAAGCGCTCCCCGGTCACGACGCGATAGTCCACTTCGCAGCAGAAAGCCACGTTGACCGCTCTGTCAACGATTCGCGAATTTTTGTGGAAACCAACGTGGTGGGAACGCAGACGCTTGTTGACCAGGCAATGGCGCTCAGGATTCCCCGGTTTGTTCATATCTCGACAGACGAGGTTTACGGGAGTATCGACTCCGGCTCCTGGGATGAACATCAGCCGCTCCTGCCGAACTCCCCCTACTCGGCGAGCAAAGCAGCGAGTGACCTCCTTGTGCGTAGCTACCACGTGACCCACGGGCTCAACACCAACATCACTCGCTGTAGTAATAACTATGGTCCGCATCACTTCCCAGAAAAGGTCATTCCGCTCTTCGTGACGAACCTGCTCGATGGCAAGAAGGTGCCACTCTATGGAGATGGTCTCAATATCCGAGACTGGCTGCATGTTGATGACCATTGCCGAGGAATTGCACTGGTCCTTCAGGAGGGTCGACCGGGTGAGATTTACAACATCGGCGGTGGAACAGAGCTGTCAAACTCGGAGCTCACACGCTTGCTCCTGGAAACAACCGACAGAGACGATTCCTTTATCGAGCGGGTCGCTGACCGCAAGGGCCACGACCGCCGCTACAGCGTTGACATTGGAAAGATCAGTTCAGAGCTCGGATACGCTCCTCAGGTTGATTTCTCAGAGGGTCTCGCGGATGTGGTGCAGTGGTATCGAGAGAACCGCTGGTGGTGGGAGCCACTCAAGGAGCGCGCTGGTTTATGACTGAGCTCGTAGTGCTGGGCGCAGGGGGAATGCTCGGCCGGGCGCTCGTCGAACACCTCGCTCACCACGCTCCTCTCGCAGCAACTCGTGCCGAAGCTGACGTGACGAACGCAAATGCACTGCAGCGATTCATTCCTGACGGCGCAACAGTCATAAATGCGTCCGCCTACACAAACGTCGACGGTGCTGAGTCTAATGAGGCCCAAGCCTTGGCCATTAACACCGATGCAGTCCGGACCATCGCCGAAACCGTCAAAGCTAAAGGCGGCAGGTTGATTCACATCTCGACCGACTACGTCTTCGATGGGACGGCATCGAAGCCCTATGACGAAGACGCTGCACGCTCGCCGACGAGCGCTTACGGTCGCAGCAAACTTGGTGGTGAACAAGCGGTAGAGGACACCCTTCCCGACTCGGGGGTTATTGTCCGCACTGCTTGGCTCTATGGCTATCCCGGAAAGAGCTTCCCCGCGACGATCCTGAGAGCGTCACAGAATCGGGAGTTTCTTGACGTCGTGACCGATCAAATCGGGCAACCAACTTGGAGCGGCGATGTTGCCGCCATGGTGGAGACACTCATCGTGAATGACATTTGCCACGGTATATTCCACGCCACCAATTCTGGCCAAACCTCCTGGCACGGCTTTGCGAGAGCAGTGTTCCGGCAGGCGGGGCTCGACGAGGAGAGAATTCGACCGGTCACCTCTGAAGCGTTCCCCAGACCTGCCGCGAGACCTTCCTACTCAGTGTTAGGTCATAGCGGGTGGGAGTTTCATGGGTTGCAAGAACCTCGCCCGTGGGAGAACGCTCTTGCGGAGGCATGGACCCGAGAGCTACAGCACGTTCTGAAGGACGTCGCATCATGACGACTCTTGGTCTAGTCGTCGTGGGATACCAGTCCGACACCGCGTGGCCGGGGTTCTTTGAATCTCTGGCAGATTCAACCGTGATTCCGGACCACATCGTGGTGGTTGAAAACTCTCCGTCGCTTCCCACGTCCATTCCCACGCTCCCTGGACTCTCGATCACCGTGCTCCATCGGCCCGACAACCCCGGCTATGGCGCCAGTGCAAACCACGGCGTTGCCGAGCTAGCGGAAGTTCCTGACCTCATCATCATCTGTAACCCGGACATCGTGTGGCAAGCGCTCACGCTCGAGGAGTTGACCACAGAAATGGAATCTCGACCCACGGTTGGAATTGCCGGTCCCAGGCTCCTCAACTCCGATGGGTCGACATATCCCTCCGCCCGGGCATTCCCCGGGATCCACATAGGAATCGGGCATGCCCTTTTCGGAGATGTGTGGAAGTCCAATCCCTGGACCACCAGATACCTGGGGACGCAAGAGGGGACTGAACCTCGCATAGTCGACTGGCTCTCCGGCGCATGTCTAATGGTCCGAGGTGAAACATTCACCGCAATCGGCGGCTTCGATGAGGGCTACTTCATGTTTGTGGAGGATGTCGACCTGTGTTTTAGGGCTAAGAAACTCGGCTGGCGCTCGTTATTCATTCCCGAGGCA
>JALQXU010000086.1 GCA_023263045.1 Pontimonas sp. | reverse complement strand
TGACGCACCGCAAGGCGCTAGACACCCGCATTGCCACATTGACAGCAAGAACTGCTGCCAATCTGGAAGTACATGTTGCCGACTGGTCGGCGTGCCAGGCCTTCGACGCCCCAGCCGTTCCTGGCGCTCCTGCCGTGCCAGCCGTCGCAGCTTCTCGAGGTCGACTCGCCAGAGCTGGGGTGGCCGCGATTCCTGCCACTCCGGCAGCTCCAGGTCCCGCTGAGCTGACTTTCATTGCCCTTGCCAACCTGTCGTTTCTTGAAGACCTCAATGGCGCCGCTCCGTGGGCTCAGATCGCCAGGGGCGCAGGCATGCTGTGTGGTGCGAGCACCAGAGCCATCAGGTCTGACGGGCTCTCGGCTGTACGCTGCATGGCTACTCTCCTGCGTTCAGCTTTGGCCCACCATGTGGGCGTAGCCCCAACCCCGGCAAATGATGCTGCCTTAGCCAGCTCCAGCGAGCGCTCCCAGCACCGAAGGTCCATCCCAGCTGGGTGCAGGGTGGGCCGCGAGACCCGGAGGTTTGTCCACGACTACAACGTCGTCATCGTCATAGAGAATGGCCATCGAGTCGACCACGATAGGAACGATGGTCGGGGCCTTCTTCGGTTCGAACGTGACTTCCAAGAGAACACCGGCTCGAACCCGCTCCGATTTTGCTCCAGGAGCCCCATCGAGGAGCGCGTCACCGCCATCGATAACGCTTTGGGCGAAGGCCCGCGAGAAACCGAAAAGTCGACTGAGGACGACATCGAGCCTCTCCCCCGCCAGACCTTCAGGGACAGGAATTGTCCTGGTTTCAGGCACTATGCACACCCCAGAGGCTGGTCAGACAAACTCCTCTGAGCGTCTCGAGCGGGCTTAGCCACCCTCAGGGTTTGTGTCGGGCTGCGAGGACGACTCGAGGCCTTGGAGCTGCTGATTAATGAACGCTTTCAAGCTCGAGCGGTACTCGCGCTCGAAACTCTTGAGCTCGTCGATCTCGCTCTGCGCAGCTTTCCGTTCAGCGTCGAGACGCTCCTTGGCGGCGGCGTGCTCGGTCTCGGCCTCTTGAACAATACGAGCGGCTTGAGCGTGACCCTCCGCGATGAGCTCGTCGCGCTTCTGAATTCCCTCACGGACGTGCTCTTCGTGCAGGCGACGAGCCAGCTGGAGGAGATTATTGGCGTTCTCCGCCTCGACCACGTCATCACCGGAGCTCGGCAACGGGCTTACCCCCACGCTGCTCTGAGAACCACCTGAGCGCTGGAGCTCAGCGATGCGGGCTTCGCTCGCGGCTAGTTTCTGGGTCAAATCCTCGTTCTCTGCGAGAACACGGCGCATTTCGACGACAACTTCGTCGAGAAAATCGTCGACCTCGTCCTGGTCGTAACCTTCGCGGAATTTCGTCGATTGAAACCGCTTGTTGACGATGTCTTCAGCTGTCAAAGCCATGAACAGTACCTCATTTACTCGGGGACACGAATCCGGGCATCATCACGACCGGTTCTGAGATTCCGTCTTCCAGCCTAGCGCTCGATATCAAAATTAGGCGAACCTACCGGAAGGACCCCACTACGGAGAGCATGATGAGGGTTCCGATCATTAAGACGCTCCATCCCAGGTCGATTCCTGCCCCACCAAAACGGAGCGTAGGAACCACGCGACGGACTGCAGCCAGGGGCCGATCTGTGACCGTATACGCAGCCTCTGCGGCGACAAGCACGATGCCTTTGGGCTGGAAGTTCCTGGAGAGAACACGCACCCAGTCGAAGATGAACCGCACCCACATGGCGATAAAAAACGCATACAGCGCGATGTAGACGACTGTCGCGATAACGCTCACCATGCCCCCATTATGCCGGGGCGGACCCTGGAGAAAACCTAGTCAACGAGTGAGGCGTCAAGCTCAGACTCCACGCCATCACCCTCACCACTCACGACAACGTGAGCCGGCGAGAGCAGGAAAACTTTGGGGGTCACGCGCTCGATGTGTCCGCGGAGACCCTGGGACAGACCGCTCGAGAAATCGACCAGTCGACGAGCTTCTGACTCACTCATCTGGGTGAGGTTGATAATCACCGGGATTCCCTCGCGGAACGTCTCGGCAATGCTCTTGGCATCGTCGTACTTCTTGGGATGTACCGTCAGAATCTCGTTCACATCACTCACCCCGTTTTTTGATCCCCGGCGGAGCGGGGTTACGGTTGCGCGGGGGGCTGGCTGCGCGCTCTCCTGGTGCGCTTTCGGTGCCGGTTGGTCATCAAAAGATTCCTCGGCGAGACCGAGAAATTCCAGTGTTTTACGTAGTGCGTTTGCCATCATTGCCCCTTAATCACAGGTTGACCCTTTAAGGCTAGGTGGGAAGCGGTCTTTTTCCGGTAATTGCCGTTCCAATGCGTAGGTGTGTCGCACCGCGCGCTATCGCCTCTCGGAAGTCCCCCGACATGCCCAATGACAGGTCTGTTGCCTCCGGAGCAACCCTCAGGAGGTTCTCTCGATAGGTCAGAACCCGGTCGAATGCCCTTCCAGCGTCTTCATCTTGCGGAGCGACCGCCATCAGTCCTCGCAGGCGGAGGTTGCCAGCTTCACGTGTTTGCTCGGCAAGAGCCTCCAAATCGCCGGGTTCAACCCCGCCGCGCCCGGGAACGGAGGTGAGGTTGACCTCGAGGAAGACCTCCACTGAGCCCTCGTATTTGGCTAACGCCTCCACCAAAGAGGGGCGATCCACCGAGTGAATCACCTCGCAGTAGGCGGCCACTGCCCGAGCCTTATTAGACTGGAGTTGTCCGACAAAGTGCCAGGTCAGATCGAGATCGGTGAGTTCCTGGTGTTTCGGAGCGGCATCTTGATGCCGATTCTCTCCGACGTGGCGAACACCCAAAGCATGAAGCTCCCGCACCAGGCTGGCCGGGTGGAATTTCGTGACCACGATGGTGGTGACATCGTCGGGCGAGCGCCCCGCATCCTCACACGCAGACGCAACCTGGTCTTGAACCCGCTGCCACCGATCCGCGAGCGTCTCGGACACCGCTGTGCCTAACGCAGGAACTCGGGAACGTCGAGTTCGTCGTCCTCTTCGGCTTCTGCGGCAAAAGCGGGGGTCTCAGAGGGATCGGGAGCTACCCGCTCCTCGGAGGGCAACAACCAGGATTCTTCGGCGTCCGGGGTGTCGCCGGTGACGGGGGCCTCCTCCTCCGTCACAAGTCCTGCGGAGAGCGGGGCGGCTGGACGCTGTTGTGACTCATCGAAGCCTGCGGCGACAACTGTCACGCGCACCTCATCGCCGAGTGAATCATCGATGACCGCGCCAAAGATGATGTTCGCATCGGGGTGCACTGCTTCCTCGACGAGCTTGGCAGCGTCATTGATTTCATACAGCCCCAGGTTGGATCCACCCTGGATGGAGAGGAGCACTCCCTGGGCTCCTTCGATGCTGGATTCCAGAAGGGGCGAGGCCACTGCAAGCTCCGCAGCCTTAATGGCGCGGTCCGCTCCCCTGGCCGAACCAATGCCCATCAAGGCAGTCCCGGCGTCTTGCATCACGGATTTCACATCGGCAAAGTCAAGGTTGATAAGACCCGGAGTGGTGATCAGGTCGGTAATACCCTGCACTCCTGCAAGGAGCACGTGGTCGGCCGTTTCAAAAGCTTCGAGCATGCTGATGGTGCGATCTGAAATCTCGAGCAAACGATCATTGGGCACCACGATGAGGGTGTCCACTTCGTCCTTGAGGGCCTGGACACCGACTTCCGCTTGGGACATCCGGCGTTTGCCTTCAAAGGCGAAGGGTTTGGTGACGATTCCCACGGTCAAGGCACCAATCGACTTGGCGATTCGAGCGACAACCGGCGCTCCTCCGGTCCCCGTCCCCCCGCCCTCACCGGCGGTCACAAACACCATGTCGGCACCGGCGAGTGCCTGCTCAATTTCTTCCTGGTGGTCTTCGGCAGCGCGACGGCCCACCTCAGGATCAGCACCAGCTCCCAAGCCGCGGGTGAGGTCTCGGCCC
>JALQXU010000085.1 GCA_023263045.1 Pontimonas sp. | reverse complement strand
TGAAGAGGACAAAATCATTGCCCGTTCCATGGCCTTTCGTGACCTCGAGGAGCTGCGTCGACATGTGTCCAGCCTAGGTCCAAGCCTCCGCCACCACGCCCAGTGCACGCTCGAGGACGCCTGGCTCGTCGCTGGTCAACCATCGTGTGTTGTCATCTCTCCTAAACCACGACACCTGGCGCCTGGCATAGCGCCTTGTCAAAGATTGGGTGTTCTCAATCGCGTCTTCTCTCGACACCGTGCCCGCCAAGAATTCCAACGCTTGCTGATAGCCGATCGCCCTGGAGGCGGTGATACCACGTTCAATTCCGAGGGGAATTAAGTCTCGTACCTCGTCAACTAACCCCTTCTCCCACATAGCCTCCACTCGCTGGTTGAGCGTCTCCACTAAGTCGGCTCGTTCACGGTGAAGACCCACCACCACGGTGGATTCTTGCCACGGTCGGTGTTCGGCGTCCAGTCCCGCCCCAAAGGGTTGACCCGTGATCTCGATGACCTCGAGTGCACGGATTACCCGCCGAGTGTTCTGCGGGTCGATAGCGGCAGCGGCGAGCGGGTCTTTGTCGGTCAACTCCTGGAGAAGGGGTGTGAGCCCCTCCGTCTCGAGACGAGCTTCGAGTTGAGCCCGAATCTCCGGGTCGGTGCCGGGAAATTCAAACTCGTAAAGGACCGACGACACATAGAGACCGGAACCGCCCACGAGGAGGGGAAGCGCGCCTCGCGACTGAATGTCCTGAATCTTCGCCCGCGCCATGGCCTGGTAATCAGCAACGCTGGCTTCACGAGTGACCTCCCACACATCAAATAGATGATGAGGAACACCTCGGCGCTCGGATTCGGGAACTTTGGCCGTCCCGATATCCATCCCTCGATAGAGCTGCATGGCATCCGCATTCACAATTTCGGCACGAACACCCGACTCGGAAAGCTTCTGGGCTAGCTCGATTGCAAGATCGCTCTTACCCGTGCCGGTCGCGCCGACAATGGCCACGACAGGGGGTGCTACAGCAGGGTCGGCTGTGGCCGCGGAGTGCATCACGCGGAAGTGCTTTGGACCTTGAGAGTCGGCATGCCCAAATTAACCGAAGCCGAGGAAGCTCCTGGCACAGGAGCGCCGCAACTCTCGGCCCGCCACCGATCCCACGCATCCCCTGCTCGAGTCCTTCGAAGGTTCAACGCTCCCTCAGGGTGCTCATCAGCGAGTAAGTAGAACGGCTTGGCTTCACTCACGGTCACCGTCACAACGTCTCCGGGACGTGGTTCGGAAGCGCCCTCCGGTAAAGAGAAGTGGACGAGCCTTCCATCTTTCGCTCGACCAGACAAGCGATGCGTCTTGTCGTCTTTCCGACCCTCGTGGGTTGCTACGAGCACTTCGACGAGCGACCCCACCTGTTTCGTGTTTTCCTCCCAGGAAATTTGGTCTTGGAGGGCAACGAGGCGCTCGTAACGCTCCTGGACAACCTCTTTGGGTATCTGATTGTCCATTTCGGCTGCCGGCGTTCCGGGTCGTATCGAATACTGGAACGTGAAAGCCTGCATGAACCGAGACTGTTCCACTACACGCAAGGTATCCGCAAAGTCCTCTTCGGTTTCACCAGGGAACCCCACAATGATGTCTGTGGTGATGGCGGCGTTCGGAATTTTGGCTCGCACTCGCTCGAGAATCCCCAAGTACTTCTCTGACCGGTAGCTCCGACGCATCGCTTTCAGGATTCGATCTGACCCGGACTGCAGCGGCATATGGAGTTGAGGCATCACCGCGGGTGTTTCCGCCATCGCATCTATGACGTCGTCGGTGAACGCGGCCGGGTGTGGGCTGGTGAATCGGATTCGCTCAAGACCCTCGATTGTTCCGGCAGCCCGGAGAAGCTTGCCGAATGCTTGTCGGTCGCCAAACTCAACCCCGTAGGTGTTGACGTTTTGGCCCAGCAGTGTGACTTCAATGGCTCCGTCATCAACCAGGGTCTGAATTTCGGCCAAGATGTCGCCTGGACGTCGGTCTTTCTCTTTACCGCGAAGACTCGGAACTATGCAGAAAGTGCAGGTGTTGTTGCATCCCACCGAGATAGATACCCATCCGGCGTAACTGGACTCGCGTTTGGTGGGCAGTGTGGAGGGGAAGGTTTCGAGGGCTTCGAGAATCTCTACTTCTGCTTCCCCGTTATGCCGGGAGCGCTCGAGAAGGACCGGCAGCGAACCCATGTTGTGAGTACCGAAAACGACATCGACATACGGTGCACGCTCAATAATGCTGGTCTTGTCTTTCTGGGCGAGACACCCTCCCACAGCAATTTGCATGCCGGGGCGCTCCCGCTTGAGGGATGCGAGGTGTCCCAGAGTTCCATAGAGCCTGTTGTCGGCATTTTCACGAACAGCGCAGGTATTGATGACAACAACGTCGGCAAGCTCACCTGCGCCGACCTTGGCATACCCAGCAGCCTCGAGTGATCCTGCCATCCGCTCAGAGTCGTGAACGTTCATCTGGCACCCAAAAGTGCGCAGTTCATACGTGCGACCGTGGTCTGCGTCGAGGCCCGCGAAGGTGTCCGCCATCGCGGAACGCGTTACCGTCTCATTGGTGAGTGTCACACCATCATTGTAGGAGGGAGCCCGAAGAGCGATTCTGAGGGAGAGCGTCCCCGCTCTACACTCGCTGACAAGAGGTTTATGGTGAATGATTCGCTGATGGGCAATCCCGGTGTGAAGCGCGTACTGGACGGGCTTACCAATCCCGCACACCCGGTACCTCCCAGGGCGCTCATCGTGAACGCCGACAGTGAGCCACTGTGGGATTCCGGTGACACGACTCTTCCTCTCGCTCTGACAGGGATCACGAAGCTTTACACCCTTGCCATGGTGCTGAGGGAAATCGACCGTGGCGCGCTGAGCTTGGACACCACCCTGGGAGAAGTGTTACCGGCGGACACCGTGAGGGGGCTGTGTGTGGTGGGTGCCGATGACCACAGCTTCTCCATCACGATGGATAACTTGTTGCGTCATCAGAGCGGAATCGTCGACTACATGCGCCCCGGGCGCCATTCCCAGCGGTCACTAGAACAGCAATTTCTTGAACACGACAGAGCATGGACCCTCGATCAGGCGCTCGAAATAGTCAAGCACTACCCCGGCGTTCACGTCCCCGGACAATCATCACGGGCGCACCTATCCTCCACGAACCACCTGCTGCTCGGGGCAGTGTTGCAGGAAACGACCGGTATGAGCTTCGAACAGCTCATCCAGCTCAGGGTCGTGGGATCTCTGGGGCTTTCGAACACGTATGTGTTCAGCTCCGAGCATTTCGATAAGTACTTCACTCTGTCCCCTATCCATTCAGGGTCACGGGTTATCCGAATTCCTCAAGCGCTCGCAAGTTCATCCGCCGATGGCGCGATCATTTCAACCCCACAAGACACCCTCACGTTTTCCCGAGCTTTCTGGAACGGAGAGATTTTCCGCGATTCTTGGCTTCCACAACTGGGATTGGGGCCCGCCAAGTGTGAGAAATCCCTCCGGATGGGGCTTGGAATGATGGTGGCGCCCGCTCGACGAGGCAAGCCCCCCATTGAGGGCTATTCCGGAATAGCGGGATGCGCAGTAGGCGTTGACGTTGACAAGGGCCACCACGCCTTTCTTACGAGCTTCCAGTGGTCTTCACCCACATCGAGCTTCGCCGCAGTCGCGTCATTGCTTCGAAGCACACGTGCCTAAATTCCGCGCATTAAACCGACGAGGCCGTTCGTCAGCTCAAGACCCTGGAAACCGCCTGGGCGCAGTCCTCACTGGAGAATCCTTTGCGGTGAAGAAAGTCGCGCAGGCGACGAGAAGCAGTACCCGGATCAACGGTTCCCATTTTGCGCAGACGCTCGCGCGCGAGCTCTTCAGCGAGCTCCGCCTCGTCAAGGCTCTCGCAGCTGGCCAGGGCCCGATTAATCAGGTCTGCGGACAGCTTGCGAGATCGCAGCTTTTGCTCCACTGCACGACGAGGTAACCGCTC
>JALQXU010000084.1 GCA_023263045.1 Pontimonas sp. | reverse complement strand
GAATGATGGGCCATTTGGATGCAAGCCCGCGCGAGGCGATTTCCTCGAGGTTTTCCTTCATCACCACCGTGGACTTCACGAGAAGCCCACTCATGCCGATCACATCGGCCTCGTGCTCCTCTGCGGCCGCAATGATGTCGTTGATGGTTTGTTTGATTCCAATGTTCACGACGTTGTAGCCGTTGTTGCTGAGGATGATGTCCACGAGGTTCTTGCCGATGTCGTGAACGTCGCCTCGGACAGTTGCCAACACCATTGTCCCCTTGCCAGCCTCACTGGATTTCTCCATGTGGGGTTCGAGTAGAGCGACAGCTGCTTTCATGACCTCTGCCGACTGAAGGACAAAAGGAAGCTGCATCTCGCCGCGAGCAAAACGCTGCCCCACCACTTGCATACCGGCTAACAGATGGTCATTAATGATGTCGAGCGGCGCGGTGCCTTCACTTCGCGCTTGGTCTAGATCTGCTTTAAGACCTTTTGGCTCGCCATCGATGATGCGTCGCTCGAGGCGCTCCGTAACACTCAGGGCGGCGAGTTCCGCCTGGCGTTGATCTTTGAGAGCTGCGGAGTCAACACCTTCGAACATTTCCAACATGGTGGCCAGTGGGTCGTAGGTGAGGTTGCCCTCGGCGTCGTATTCTCGCCGATCCCAAATCATGTCGAGAGCGACTTTCTTTTGCTCCTCAGGGATGGAAGCAAGAGGCATAATCTTGGCCGCGTCGATGATGGCAGTATTGAGACCTGCCTCGGTCGCTTCGTGCAGGAAAACGGAGTTCAAGACGGCGCGTGAGGCAGGATTCAGGCCAAAGGACACGTTTGAGACCCCCAGTGTCGTGTGTACACCTGGATACGTGGTCGTGATTTCTCTGATGGCTTCGATGGTCTCAATGGCATCGCGCCTCGTTTCTTCTTGTCCTGTCGCAATGGGAAATGTGAGGCAGTCCACGATGATGTCCTCTATTCGTAGACCCCACGTATCGATCAAGGTGTCAATCAGGCGGCTGGCGATACGCACCTTGTCTGCTTGGGTTCGAGCCTGACCCTCTTCATCGATTGTGAGAGCGATAACTGCCGCACCGTGCTCTTTCACTAAGGGCATGATGGTGTCGAACCTCGAACCAGGCCCCTCGCCATCTTCAAAGTTCACAGAGTTGACGACAGGACGTCCACCAATCAGTTCCATTCCGGCTTTGATGACGGCAGGCTCTGTTGAGTCGATGACGAGAGGAAGGGTGGAGGCTTGAGCAAGCCTCGTCACAATGTTTTGGATGTCGGCGACCCCGTCGCGACCGACATAATCCACACACACGTCGAGAAGATGAGCCCCGTCTCGAACTTGTTTTCTGGCAATGTCGACACAGTCGTCAATGCGCCCCTCTAGGAGCGCCTCACGAAAGGCTTTGGACCCATTTGCGTTGGTCCGCTCACCAATCGCGAGGTAGGTGTTGTCCTGAGTGAGGGGGACGTGTTGATAGAGGCTCGCAACACCAGGTTCCGGTTGTGGTGCTCGATTGGCAGGTGTTTTTCCGTTCAACCTTTCGACCACTGCACTCAAGTGAGCGGGCGTTGTTCCGCAACATCCTCCGACCATCGAGAGACCAAACTCTTTGACGAACTGCTCGTGGGCGGTGGCCAGCTCTTCTGGACCGAGTGGGTAACTCGCACCGGTAGCAGTGAGGACAGGAAGACCGGCGTTGGGCATCACCATCACGGGAATTCGGGAGTGCTGGGAGAGCTGTCGTAGGTGCTCGCTCATCTCTTGCGGACCTGTCGCACAGTTCAGACCGATCATGTCAATACCGAGTGGTTCTAGTGCTGTGAGTGCCGCATTGATTTCTGAGCCCATCAGCATGGTGCCGGTTGTCTCGACCGTGACCTCCACAAACACGGGCAGGCGTGTTCCTGACTTCAGCATGGCTGTCTTGCACCCATTGATGGCCGCTTTGGTCTGGAGCAAATCCTGGGAAGTCTCAATCATGAACGCGTCTGCGCCGCCCTGGATGAGACCCGATGCCTGGAGGGCGAATGTGTCTTTCAGGTGTTGATATGTGGTGTGCCCAAGGGAGGGGAGTTTGGTTCCTGGCCCCATCGAACCGAGGACCCAGCGCATTCGACCATCTTGCGCCTCATGCTTTTCGGCTGACTTTCTTCCCACAGCCGCGCCCGCTTCAGCCAGCTCCTCGATGCGATTCTCGATGTCATAATCGGAGAGATTCGACCAGTTAGCCCCAAAAGTATTGGTCTCAATCGCATCGACACCGGTATCGAAATAGGCATCGTGAATGGACTCGATGATGTCGGGGCGAGACACGTTCAAGATTTCATTGCAACCCTCGAGCCCCTCAAAATCCTCGAGGGAAGGAGCGGCGTCTTGGACCATGGTGCCCATGGCACCATCAGCAATGATCACTCGCTCGCCGAGCTCCTTCATGAGCTGGTCGGAGCGAGAGGGCATGGGAAGTGTCGAAATATCCATCTGTGCCTATCGAACCCCTGCTTGCTCTAGAGCTGAGAGTACCGTTTTGTGCTGGTTGAACGCATAGAGATGAATGCCGGGTGCTCGCGCATCAACGAGCTCTCGAATCATTCGTGCACACCACTCAATCCCGAGGAATTTCCACTCCTCAGGATTGTCAGTTGAGCGAAGTTGTTGGCTGAGCTGGTGGGGCTCTTCCTCCCCCGTGAGTTCCAACACTCGAGCAAGTCGACCAGGTGAGGTAATCGGCATCAGGCCCGGAAGGATGGGGATGGTCACCCCGGCTTTCGACGCCTTGTCGACGAATCCCGCGTATTCCTCGGCATAAAAAAATAGTTGGGTAATGGCAAGTGTCGCCCCGGCATTTTGCTTTGCGAGAAGTGTTTCAATGTCCTCGTCGAGAGATTGTGATTCGGGGTGTCCGTTCGGGAACGCTGCGACGGCTATCCGATCAATCGCCTGTGAATGATTGAGGTCACTTTTCATCAGATTCACCAGATCAATAGCGTGGTGGAGTTCGCCCCGGTGTTTGGCTTCGCCATCAGGTAAATCACCTCGGAGAGCAAGAAACTCTGTGATTCCCTGTTCGACGAAGCTACTAATCAGTTCCGATGCCTCCTGGCGAGTTGTTCCGACGCATGTTAGGTGGGCAAGAGGTTGTGCCGACGTGTTGTCTTTGATGAAGGTCAACACCTCAAGGGAGTCGCGCGTTGAAGATCCCCCGGCGCCAAAGGTGACTGAAATGAAGTCCGGACTGGCAGTATCGAGAGCTCGAATTGACTCATGGAGCTGGGGGAGATTCTCCTGTGAGCGTGGGGGGTACACCTCGAAGGAGACGTTGACCGCGAATGTCACGTGGTTACCTCCTTGGGAGTTCCTGGACTGTTCAGGTGGTGGAGGCCTCCACGAGGCTACGAGTCTACCCGCGGGAAGAGCCAAACCACTGAGAATCAATGTCCCAGAAGAACATTTCAGGTACTCCGCCTAGCATGGTTGGAGACGATTTCAACCAGATGACAAGGAGTTTCCATGGTCACAGCGTCCATTGCAGAAGGTTCTCTCGCGCCAGATTTCAGCCTGGCAGACAAAGATGGCAAATCACACTCTCTCTCGGACTACCGGGGTAGCAAAGTCATCCTCTATTTCTACCCGGCAGCGAGCACTCCGGGGTGCACAACTCAGGCCTGCGACTTCAGAGACAATATGGGAAATCTGCAAGCTGCTGGTTATGTCGTCTTGGGGGTGTCAAGAGACAAACTTCCTGCCCTACAAAAGTTTGCGCAAAACGAGAATCTCTCGTTCCCGCTCCTGAGTGACGAAGACCTCTCCGTTCATCACACTTATGGCGCGTATGGAGAGAAGTCCATGTACGGGAAGACCGTGATGGGAGTGATTCGTTCAACATTTGTGATTGATGAGAATGGCGTCCTGGTGCATGCTCTCTACAACGTGAAGGCAACAGGACATGTTGATATGTTGAGGAAGAGGCTCGAAGTCGGTAAGAACTAGGGTGGGCCCCGTGGGGCTCG
>JALQXU010000083.1 GCA_023263045.1 Pontimonas sp. | reverse complement strand
CGGGGCAAATAGTGCACGCGCTGCGCAACACGAAGCCATTTGAGATTTTGAAGTGCCGCCGTGAGGATTCCCGAGGTGATGGCGGCGAGAAGTATGAGGGTCTCGGTGGCCATCGGTGTCCTTCTAGTCGCGGAGTGCTTCGGCCACAGCCGATGCGACCTCGTCTTCGAGGGTACCCTCCAGAAGGTGTCCGGCCCCGGAGACAACCCGGAGCGTTGCGTGGGGAAAAAAGTCGAGTGCTCGCTGGGCTGCGGCAAGGGGTGCAGGCGTATCGAGCTCCCCCCAGACCAGCGTCACCGGGCAGGCAACTCGCGTCGCGTCGTCGAGATAGTCCTCACCGATGACCCCGACGAGGATCTCCCGCATGACTCCCGATGCTTGGCGGTAATCCAGCGATCCATACTTCTGGCGCGCAGATTCCATTACGGACTCGGGAACGAGCCGTGCTCGGCGAAGCGCCCGAACAAACCGAAAACCGGGCTTTGGAGCACTGGGCGCCTGGACTCGGGTCAACGGGACACCGGTGAGCACCAGGTGTGAGACGAGCTGCGGATGGGCGGCGGCCAAACGCACGGCGATGCGACCGCCAAAAGAGTGGCCCACGACCACAACCGGGCCCCTGCCCTCGAGGGCCTGTGCAATCACTTCGGCGTAGTCGGCGCTCGACCACGCCTGGGGTGGAGCGGGTGCCGGACCAAAGCCTGGCAAGTGAATCGCGAGGCCATCCTGGTCCGCCAAAATCCGTGCAAAATCAGCACCGCTTCTGCCCCACCCGTGAAGAGCAATGACGCGAGCGGGTTCGCTACCGAACTTCTCGGCAACGAGGGAGCTCGTCCCGACCGTGGTGAGCACGACTACTCGCCCTCGGGGGTATCCGAATCGGTGGCAAAATGCGGTGCGAGTTCGCGCGGATCCCTGGAGCCATCCAGAACCTGACCGACCTGCGTCACGATCGGCATCGCGATGCCTTGGCGCTGGGCGAGCTCCAACACTGGCTTCACCGCGGAGAGCCCCTCGGCGGTTTGGTTCATGGTGGCGACCACATCGGTGAAGCTGTGTCCTTGTCCAAGGAGGCGCCCCGCGGTGTTGTTTCTCGATAAAGGCGACTCACAGGTCGCAATGAGGTCCCCGAGTCCGGCAAGACCCGACATGGTTTGGGGTTTAGCCCCAAAAGCTGCCGCGAAGGCGCTGATTTCCGCGAGACCCCTCGTGATGATCGAGGCTTTCGTGTTCTCCCCGTAGCCCACGCCATCGGCGATACCGACAGCCACAGCGATGAGATTTTTCAACACCCCGCCGAATTCGGTCCCCACGACATCGGTGTTGATGAAGGTCTTGAAATAGGCGTTGGTGGCTGATGTCGCCACCGCACCCGCAACCTCCTCACTTTCTGATGAGGCGACTGCCGCAGTGGGTTGTTCTTTCGCGATTTCGAGTGCGAGGTTTGGCCCACTGACCACGGCAATCCGTGGGGACTCGATGCCTTCCTCGGCAATGACTTCGCTCATCCGAAGCCCGGAACCAGCCTCCACCCCTTTCATCAGGCTGACCACCAGGGCGTCCGAGGAGATGTGGGCTCTGGCGTCCTGAAGATTCGAGCGCAAGTGTTGACTGGGGACGGCGAGGTAAACCTGGCTGGCACCACTCAACACGTCTGCCATATCCGTCGAGGAGTGCAGATTTCTCGGGAGATTAATGCCGGGGAGGTAGTCGCTATTGCGATTGGTGTTCTGAATCTCGCGAGCTATTTCTCCCCGCCTGGCCCACAGTCGGACTTCGGAGCCTGCATCCGCGAGGACTTTGGCAAACGTGGTACCCCAGGAACCTGCTCCCAACACGGCGAGGTGAGTCATCGAGTCTCCTTCGATCCAGTTCCATCATGCAGGGTTTTCGGAGGAGTTTCGCCTCGCAGTGAACCCACCAACGCGGCAATTTCGTGCATCAAAGCCTCGGTTGCTTCTTCGAGGAGCTCCCTGGTCAGCGGTTTCCCCTGATACTTACTGAGATCAAACGGCTCGCCTACCACTGCGTCAATGGTGGTTCGAGGAAAGACGCGAATTTTCTTGGCGTAGCGACCCATCCAGTTCAGTGTTCCCCAATGCGCCGCGGGATAGAGCGGGATATTTTGCTCGAGGGCCATCCGAACCGCGCCGGATTTCCCTCTCATAGGCCAGAAGTCGGGGTCTTTAGTGAGAGTCCCCTCTGGATAGACGATGACACCCTGGTTTCGGTCGGTCAGAAGCTTTGCCGCCTGCAGTGGTTTACCCAACTGCGCAGAAGCGTCCCGTTCGACGGGAATTTGACCGCTAAAGCGCATCAACCATCCCAGTGCGGGGACACGAAACAGGGATGCTTTCGCTAAGAAGCGCGGAGTTCTCCGGAGTTTCCACACCACGACTCCCATGACGATGGGATCGATCTCGCTGTAGTGATTGGGCGAGAGGATGAAAGGACCCGAGGTCGGCAGGCTGGAGCCTGGTCTAATGCGAAGCTTCACCATCGCCCCGAAGATGGGGAGAATCAACATGGCGATGATGCGCCACCGAATTTCGGCGGAACGTCGAGGCTTCGAAGTCTTCGACACGGGAGCTACGCTCCCGGTTCGAAGCTCACACCCAGCCCATCGAGCTTCTGGAGCAGGTGCTCATAGCCTCGGGAAATGATGCCGATGTTGCTCACCTCGGAGGTTCCCTGAGCCGTCACCGCAGCGATGACGTGGCTAAAGCCACCTCGAAGATCAGGGACTCGGATGTTGGCTCCGTGCAACGGGGTGGGCCCGGTGACAACGGCAGCTTGTTCGAGCGGGCGCCTAGGGACCCGTCGGGTAATGCTCGCAATGCCTTCTTTATAGACCTCGATGTTGGCTCCCATTTGAACGAGAGCATCAGTGAACCCGAAACGGTTTTCATACACGGTTTCGTGGACGATGGAGCGGCCCTCAGCCTGGGTGAGCGCAACCACCATGGGTTGTTGCCAGTCAGTCATGAAACCCGGGTGCACATCGGTTTCGATGACCACGGGTTTGATGGCCTCACCGGGGTGTCGAAAACGGATACCCTCATCGTCGACATCGAACAGTCCTCCCACTCTGCGATAGACGTTGAGGAAGGTCATGAGGTCCTGCTGTTTCGCACCCCGAACGTAGATATCGCCTCGGGTGGCAAGCGCAGCCGCTGCCCAACTGGCGGCTTCGTTTCGGTCGGCAAGCGCGGTGTGGTGGTAGCCCTGCAGTGTCTCGACACCTTCGATGACGATGGTCCGGTTGGGCTCGACGACGATGATGGCGCCCATCTTCTGCAAAATGGCGATGAGGTCAATAATTTCTGGCTCGATGGCCGCATTGGTGAGCTCTGTCACACCTTTGGCCCGCACCGCAGTGAGCAGGACCTGCTCCGTGGCTCCCACACTCGGGTAGGGCAGATCTACCCTCGCTCCAACCAGGCGCTGGGGTGCCTTCAGGCGGATGCCTTCGTAACTCTTTTCCAGCTGTGCACCAAAGGCCCGCAGAGCATCCAGGTGGAAGTTGATCGGGCGATCTCCAATACGGCAGCCTCCCAAATCGGGGATGAAGGCTTCGCCAAGCTGGTGAAGGAGCGGCCCACAGAAGAGGATGGGTATACGGCTCGAGCCTGCATGGGCGTCAATTTCGGCGAAGTGCGCGCTCTTGACCCCTCGTGGGTCGAGGACCAGCTCGCCATCGGCATCCTCGGTGACACTGACGGCGTGTGCTTCGAGCAAACCCCGCACCACGGCAACATCACTGATTGCCGGCACACCTTTGAGGGTGCTGGGGGTGTCAGCCAGGAGCGCTGCCACCATGGCCTTGGTGACGAGGTTTTTCGCCCCTCGGACCGACACCTCACCGACCAGTGGTTTTCCACCCTCGAAGATGACGGTGTCCGCTGTTTCCGGCTGGGTCACGGCAGCCTTGGCGGCTCGCGTTCCGGCCGGGGTCATTTACTGACTCCTCGGAGGGAGCGTTGCCGGCCTCCAGGAATCCCTCGAGGATTCGAAGGCATCGATTTTGTCGGCTTGTTGGAGGGTGAGAGCGATGTCATCTAGTCCCTCCATGAGG
>JALQXU010000082.1 GCA_023263045.1 Pontimonas sp. | reverse complement strand
CAGCCCCTGTCGACGCCTACGGCGTGGTCGTCGGCGCGACAGTGAACATAGGGGACTACGCATTCGACCTCCGTGACTACCCGGGAATGCCGGTGTTGGCACCGGGTTTCGGGCACCAAGGCGCACTGTTGACCGATGCGAAATCATTGTTTCCCACGACCACGCCAGTGACAGCGGTTGTTGCCCGCTCAGTTCTTCTTCTCGGTGAGGCCGGATGCGCAGGGGCCATTGAGGCAGCAAACGCTGAGTTGGCATCATGACAACGAGTTTCGACGCGTTCGGCGCCTCCCGGCGCGGTCTCGAGGTGAGGCGGGCGAGGGCGGCGTTCAAACGAGAACTGAGCGACGGGCGGCATCGGCTTCTGGACATCTTTGATCGCTCCGAAGATCCGGACGCCGACCTGGTGTTACGGGGGCTTCGAGTGGAGTGGTTCCTGCGCACAATTCCTGGTTTTGGTGCGAAAAAGACGAAAGCTGTCCTCGAACGTGTCGGGGTCCGACCCACCGCGACACTCGGTGGTTTGCGTGTTCGCCAGCGCGCTGCTCTTCGAGTGGAAGTTGTGGCCTTGTACCGGCGCTATTTTCCACACCACAGGGGAAACCTCGTCGTTCTCGCCGGGCCTAGTGGTGTGGGAAAAGGCACCATTGTGGAGTGGATTACACGACGTTTCCCTGATTTTGTTCTCAGTGTTTCGGCAACTACCAGGCCTCCCCGTCCTGGCGAACGTGAGGGAGAGCATTACTTCTTTCTCTCTCCTCGAGCTTTTCAGACCCTGATCGATGCAGGGGAGCTGCTGGAGTGGGCGGTGGTTCACGGTGAGCACCTCTACGGAACGCCCATAGGACCGGTCGAGACTCTCCTCGATGAGGGAAAAAACGTAATTCTCGAGATTGACGTTCAGGGCGCCAAGCAGGTGAAACGGCGAGTGAAACGCGCTCTATCGATCTTTGTTGCACCACCCACCTTTGCCGCTCTCGAAGAGAGGCTTGCCGCCCGCGGTACGGAGAATGACGCTGAACAACGTCGACGTTTGGCGACCGCGAGGAAGGAACTTTCTCGTCAACACGAGTTCGATCATGTTGTTATCAACGAGACCGTAGAGGAAGCCGGTCAAAGCATCGTAGACTTGGTACTCGCGTCTCAGCGCACCCAGGCCACCAAGGAGTAAGAATGTCGTTACATCGCGATGGAATCATTGACCCGCCCATTGACGAGTTGTTGGGCAAAGTAGATTCCAAGTACCAGCTCGTTATCTACGCGGCAAAGCGCGCTCGTCAGATCAACGCCTATTACTCCGACCTCGGTGACGGGAACATCTACGACCACGTGGGCCCCCTTGTTCCCTCCACTATTGATGAGAAAGCCCTGAGCATTGCACTTCGTGAGATCAACGAAGGCAAGCTCGTGCTTCACCGCCCAGCGTCCTAGGACGTTTGCTCTCGAGGGGAGCACACTATGTCCCTGCGTGTAGTCGTCGGTGTTTCCGGAGGAATCGCCGCCTACAAAGCAGTGTCCGTTGTTCGTGAGTTCGTTCAGCGCGGACACCATGTGAGTGTGGTGCCGACTCATTCTGCTCTGCGCTTCGTGGGCGCACCCACCTGGGAAGCGATTTCTCGAAATCCGGTGACAGCAGAGGTGTTTGACGGTGTTGCTGAGGTCAAGCACGTTGCCTTGGGGCAGAGCGCTGACCTGATTGTGATTGCTCCCGCTTCGGCTCACACACTTGCATCACTCGCGAACGGTTTTGCGGCAGATTTGCTCGGCACGACTGTTCTCGCCTCCAATGCTCCTTTGGTGCTCGCCCCTGCCATGCATACCGAGATGTGGGAGAACCCTGCCGTCCAGGCAAACATCGCCACTCTCAGCGCACGAGGGGCAATCGTGGTCGGCCCGGACACCGGCGCGCTGACGGGTGAGGACGTGGGGGTCGGGCGCATGAGTGAGCCCGCCGAGATCGTGGATCGGGCATTGGCATCTCTTCGAGGAGGGTCTCTGTCGGGCAAGAAGGTCCTGATCTCCGGAGGTGGGACCAGAGAGCCACTAGACCCGGTTCGGTTCCTGGGAAACCGTTCCTCCGGTGCCATGGCCGTTGCGCTCGCTCAGGAAGCCCTCGCTCGTGGTGCCGAGGTAACTCTGGTGCACGCCCACTGCGAGGTTCCCCTTCCTCATCGGGTGGAGAGTGTCCCCGTCTCTACGAGTCTCCAGATGCTTCAGGCGATGAAAGCTCACCAAGCGGGGAGTGACGTCATCATCATGGCGGCGGCGGTGGCAGATTGGAGAGCCGAGAGCGTCTCGTCTGACAAGGAGCGTGGCGCAGATCTCGGAGATGAGTGGTCTCCACGGTTGGTGCGGACACCAGACATCGCAGCCGAGCTGGGAACCGACAAATCCGAAGGTCAAATTCTGCTCTGTTTTGCCGCAGAAACCGATCCCGACAAGAGCGTGAGGGAGCAGCACGCCCGAGTGAAGCTCGAGAGGAAACAGGCCGATGCCATTGTTCTCAACCAGGTGGGGGACCAGGTAGGCTTTGGCGAAGTTGAAACAGAAGTGACACTGATTACCGCGAGCCCGCAGTCACAGACGTTCAAAGGAACAAAAACTTCCGTTGCGGGGCGGCTCTGGGACGCTCTGCCAGAACTTTAGGTAGGGCTCATGAGGTACTTCAGTTCAGAATCCGTCACTGAAGGTCACCCCGACAAGATGTGTGATCAAATCAGTGACGCGTTGCTCGACGCTTTTCTCGCTGGCGACAAGAATTCCCGTTGCGCCATCGAGTCACTCAGCGCGGGGAACATGATTCACGTCGCTGGTGAGGTGACATCCAGCGCGACGGTCGATGTCGAGAAGGTCGTGAGAGACCTCGTGCGATCGATTGGCTACACAGACGTGTCCATTGGAATCGACGCGGATGGCTTTGATTGGCACCTGTCTCTCGGCCAGCAGTCAGCGGATATTGCTCACGGCGTGGACACAGCACTCGAAGCTCGATCGGGCGGATCGGTCGACCCGTACGACACCCTTGGAGCAGGCGACCAGGGAATCATGTTTGGTTTTGCGACCACAGAAACCGACTCCTACATGCCCATGCCGCTGTGGCTTGCACACCGGTTGGCGCAACAGCTCTCTATCGCCAGGAAATCCGGCGCAGTGCCCTACCTGCGTCCTGATGGAAAGACTCAGGTGACCATCGGTTTTGATGACGGAAAACCCGTGGAGCTCAACACCGTGGTCATTTCTACCCAGCATGACCCCGGCATAGATCACGAACAGATCGAAGCGGACCTCAAAGAGCACGTGATAAACCCCGTGTTCGAGCTGGTCGATCTCGATACCAGCTCTACTCGGTACTTGATCAACCCCAGTGGGCCCTTTGTTACTGGGGGGCCAGATGGTGATGCCGGCCTCACTGGTCGGAAAATCATCGTTGACACGTATGGTGGAGCGTCCCGTCACGGCGGAGGAGCCTTTAGCGGTAAGGACCCGACGAAGGTCGATCGCTCGGCTGCTTACGCCCTGCGGTGGGTAGCAAAGAACGTTGTGGCGGCTGGTTTGGCTGACAAGGCTGAAATACAGGTCTCTTACGCGATCGGCACGGCTCATCCAGTAAGCATCTTCGTGGAGACCTTCGGCACCGAAAAGGTGTCTCCGGAGACCATTGAAAAAGCGATTGCGACTGTCTTTGATCTCCGACCCAAAGCAATCATTGAGCAGCTCGAGTTGCTGGACACTCCGTTCCTGCCGACTGCTGCTTATGGACACTTTGGACGCTTGGATCAGGATTTTCCTTGGGAGCGGCTTAACAGGGTGGAGGAGTTGCGCCAAGCTAGTGGATTGTGAGCGATAGTAGGCGAGTAGCACGAGTTGGCCTGGACTCTCGCCTGCCACAGCTCAGTCGGCTGTTTGACTATCTGATTCCTCCAGAGCTCGACGTCCAACAGGGTGTTCGTGTCCGTGTTCCGCTGCGGTCTGCCCAACGACTCGCTGAAGGCTATGTCGTGGAGTGCACTGAGGAGAGCGCCCATACGGGTTCCCTTGCCGAAATTTCTGAGGTTGTTTCTCCGGTCCCGGTGATGCCCGACAGGCTGTGGAAGGTCGCTAGTCAGGTTGCCCACCGATCTGCTGGCGCTCCAGCC
>JALQXU010000081.1 GCA_023263045.1 Pontimonas sp. | reverse complement strand
AGGAGGCCTTGACGAAACACTGCTATGCGGGTTACGAGGGAACCTGTCCCCTGGGGGGCACTCCCGATTGCGGGAGATCGCCACACTTGGATACCCAACCACATGAGGTAAGCACCACCGACCCATTTCAAGACGATAAGTAGCTGCGCTGATGCCGCGAGAAGCGCCCCAATCCCAAAGAGCGACAGCGCTATCACCAGGACAAACCCGAGTGCCCCGCCGGCGATGGTGAAGGTCGTTTTCTTCAGCCCATAGAGCGCTCCGTGTGTCAGCGCGAGCAGACCATTGGGGCCTGGCGTGAGGGAAAGACCGAGTGCGGCGGCGGTGTATAGAAGCCAGGTTCCCAGTTCCACCAGCTCAGTATGAGGCTATTGACGACAAATGGTGGTCAACACGTAACCTTCACTTTCACTTGTGTTTTCCGGCTGTTTCTACCGTGAGAGCCATGAGTCAGATTGGTGTGAGCACAAGCTCGTTTTTCCCTCTGAAATTGGAGGATTCTTTCCGGCTTGCCCAGGAAGCCGGCGCTGATGGTGTCGAGGTGATGATCACCAATGACCCTCAAACATATGATCCCCGAGTGCTCGATTTCCTCTCCCGGAGATTCGACATGCCCATACTCTCGATTCACGCTCCGGTGCTTCTGCTGACCCAAGGTGTCTTTGGGTATGACCCATCAGAAAAACTCCATCGGAGTGCGGAACTGGCCCACATGCTGGGTGCCGACACCGTCGTCGTGCACCCTCCTTTCCGCTGGCAGCTTGCCTATTCGAGAATCTTCGTCGACAACGTTCACGATGTTGCCGATCGTCACGATGTGGTGGTGGCGGTGGAGAACATGTTTGGCTGGTGTGCCTCACGCTTCACCTTTGAGGCGTATGCGCCGGGGTGGAATCCTGGAGAGCTCGACGTTCCCCACCTCACACTCGACTTTTCGCACGCCGCGATGCAGGACGTCAGTGCTCTCACTCTCGCTCGCCAGTGGGGTGATCGCCTTGCCCACGTTCACCTGTGTGATGGCACGAGTCCAAAAGAAAACTTCCACCTGTTCGATGAGCACCTGGTTCCCGGTCAAGGTACTCAGCCCGTGGCGCAGACCATGGAGGCCATCTCGCAAGCGGGCTTCGGGGGCCATGTGATTGCCGAAGTCTCCACTCGCAACGCGGGGACCGACGATTATCGAGTCCAGATGGTGAAGTCGTCCCTCGATTACGCGAGGTACTACCAGGCTGTGGGGCGAGAGCGACACCTGGCGGAAGCGAGCGGATGAGAATAGCCCTCGTTACAGAGTCTTTTCTGCCCTCACTGAATGGGGTGACGAACTCCGTAGTGAGGGTGACCGAAACACTCAAAGCAGCTGGACACGAGGTCCTTATTGTTGCTCCCACCTCTGAATCAGATCGGCATCAAGGCTTTCCTGTGGTCACCAGCCCGTTCGTCCCATTGGGCGGATTCCCTGTGGCCATCCCCACTCCCGCGATTACCCAGACCCTCGATCAGTTTCGTCCAGACCTGATACATGCCGCGGCACCGTTTTGGCTTGGTGGGCAGTCCATTGCGTATGCGGCAAAGAGAGGGATCCCGTCGGTGGCCGTCTATCAAACAGATGTCGCGGGATATATGGAGCGCTACGGTCTCGAGTTCGCAGGTCCTCTCCTCGAGGTCATTACCGCTGCAATCCACAAACCCGCGACACTCAACCTCGCTCCCACTCTGGACGGTAAAGATTTCCTGCACTCAATCGGCCTGGACAAAGTGGAGCTCTGGGGCAGAGGAGTCGACTCCGCGCTGTTTCACCCCCGTCGTCGCGAGAGCTCTGCTGCACGAGCACTGCGAGAGCAGGTTGCTCCACGAGGCGAGCGAATCGTGGGCTATGTCGGCAGGCTTGCTCCCGAAAAGCAGGTGGGGAGACTGCTTGAAGTGTGTGGCCTTCCGAACACCCGGGTCCTCATTGTCGGCGATGGTCCAGACCGGGCAGAGCTAGAGGACCGTTTTCATGGTTGCCCGGTCACCTTTACGGGCCGGTTGTCAGGAGAAGATCTTGCCGATGCGTACGCGGCGATGGATGTGTTCGTCCACTGTGGAACGGAAGAGACATTTGGTCAGACTATTCAAGAAGCACACGCGTCTGGTCTCCCCGTAGTCGCTCCTGCGAAGGGTGGTCAGCGTCACCTCATTCGTGACGGTGTAGACGGATATCTCGTGGATCACACGCGCTGGGGTTCTTTCCGCGACAAGGTCGGAGACCTTGTTCAGGATGAGTCTCTGCGCCGGAAGTTGTCGCTCGACGCACGGCGTGCTGTGGTGGGTAAGACCTGGGAGAAAAACAACGCAGCGTTGCTGGACTATTACGACCGGGCACTGAGCGAAGCCAGATCGGTCGACTCTCTTGCTGCATAGGCTGGCTTCAGGCGAATGATGGAGGTCCTCGAGGGCCACATCAGTATCGGGGTGAGGCCGATGTCCGAGCTAACACTTACGACATCGTCGTATTCCCGCAGGGCTGCTCGGTAACGGCGGCGATTGGTGTTGTCGAAAACGATAATGCCCGCCGGAGCGAGACGGGTGATGGCTTTAGCGAGGCACGCCTCGCGAGCCCGCCCATCGATGACGATGAGATCAAAAAGGCCCGGGATGTCATTAATGACCTCGACATAGTGTGAAAAATCCAGGTGGCGAAAACCGCTCCGTCGGGAGCGGGCCCACGTATCCTCCCCTACGGGAGGGATATCGGGTGTGAGTATGCGAACGTGTGGGGGCACCGCGCTGGCCACCATCTCAGCCCAGTTCTTGTCGGATTCGATAGAGAACACCTCAGCACTTCTCTTGCCCAGCCATACGGTGGACGCACCCGAGCCCCATTCCAGAACCCGAGCCTCGGGTGTGGAAGCCAAGAACTCCCTCACCCTTCTGCCCGATGCCAGCGTCCACCACGGGGTGTCTAGCGTGTGAAAGTCGTCGAAATCGAGAACAGAAAAGAGTGATCGAAACCAGAGGCTTCTATCGGAAGTATCGGCTCGCTTGGTGAGCCGCTGGAGGATGCCCTTTCGTGACAGAAAGCGACGGATGGCGTGCATCACGCGGGCGTACTGAACGAGAAAAAACATTAGGCCTCAGCCCACCCCCGTGGCATGTCCGCCAGGTGACGCAGGGCTAAACGACACGAAAACGACACACAGTAGCGTCTAGGAGCTCCAAAGCGTGTGATAGTCGTGTCCGAGCCCTCGGATGAGAAGGCGCAGTGCTGATGCAGACATCCCCACTACCGCCCAGGGGTCACCTTCAATATGGCTAATCAAGGCTGCCCCTCTGGCATCCAGAGTGAACGCCCCGGCCACGTTGAGTGGTTCCCCGGATTTCACATAGGCATCTATCTCGGCGTCCGTGATGTTGTCAGCAAAATGCACGGTGGCGTGGCTGACGCGACCCAGCCCACCGTGGTGGGAACCATCGCTGTTATCGACAACCCAGAGCCCCGAGTAGAGGGTTCCGGATCGACCTCGCATAGCGTGCCAACGCTCCTTCGCAACGGAAGCTTTCAGTGGTTTACCGAGCAGCTCACCACCAAACTCAAAAACAGAGTCCCCTCCGATGATGAGACCTTTTCTGGAGGTTTTGACGACACTCTCTGCCTTGAGCTTCGCTAGCGTCAAAGCAACGTTGGAGGCGGTCCTCTCGATGGTCATCGCCTCGACAGCCTTCTTCTCATCTACATCGGGGGCAACAACGGTTGCTTTCAGCCCGATGTCGGAGAGGATCTTTTTTCTCGCAGGGGAAGTCGAAGCGAGATACAGACTGGTCACGGCTACTTTTCTCTCCTGACAAACGTGGCAATGGTTTCCATGTGGTGTGTGTGGGGGAAGAGATCCCACGCCTCTATAAACACCATGTCATAGCCGGCCTTGTCGAGTAAACCTGAGTCACGCCCCAAAGCCACGGGGTCACACGCCACATAGACGATCTGGGCCGGGCGAAGCGTCTCCAGTGAAGAAATCACCTCAGACTTCGCACCGCTCCGCGGTGGATCGAGAATAACGGTCGCCTTCTCCCACGCACCAGCCGAGGTCACATCGTGTTCTTCCGCTTCGCGCCGAAGCCAGCGGTCGACGCGGTCAGCAACTCCCTCGAGGCGAG
>JALQXU010000080.1 GCA_023263045.1 Pontimonas sp. | reverse complement strand
CGAAGGCTCGCGGTATTTCTGTGACTGCCGAGGTGAC
This sequence comes from Pontimonas sp., assembly GCA_023263045.1. Lineage (GTDB taxonomy): Bacteria > Actinomycetota > Actinomycetes > Actinomycetales > Microbacteriaceae > Pontimonas. The sequence continues at coordinate 4,180 of JALQXU010000080.1, read as the reverse complement.
ACCCCACCACCTCTTGTTAACTGAGGATCTTGTGTCGAGTTTTGACCCACTTTTCAAAGTGAATCCTCCTCTCCGGCGAGAGGAAGATGTCCTTGCTCTCCGGGAGGCGGTCGCCACGGGTGTCATTGATATCGTGGCCACGGATCACGCCCCACACCCCAGTGAGCTCAAGGACTGCAGCTTTCCCGAGGGTGCCTTTGGCATGCTTGGCCTAGAAACCGCATTGCCCGTGGTGTTGAGCACTCTGGTGAATCCGGGAATGGTCAGTTTGAAAGATGTTGCTCGTGTTATGTCCACCACCCCCGCCGCTATCGGTCGTCTTGACGGATATTCGTCACCCTTTGGTGTGGGAGAGCCTGCTCACATGACCCTTGTCGACGCCACCGCGGCGGCAGGAGAACCCCGAGGAAGCTTGAGCCACAACAACCCTTATCGCGGTCGGGCGCTCGAGGGTCGAGTCGTCCACACGATGTATCGGGGAAACCTCACCGTGTCCGAGGGAGAGCTCGTCGAGCGGCCAGAGGTGAACGCATGACTCAAGAGTTCGCAGCAGTCATCATGATCGCTCTAGCTGGAGTCCTGTTGGGACTCGCGTGGTGGGGCTGGAGAAATCGCACACAAAGATTCAAACACCTCGAAGGGTCACTGGTTCGTGCGGTCCCTACGTCGTCCTCACTTCTTGATTTTTCTGGACTGTACGTCGCGACGACTGTCGCAGACCAACCGATGAATCGGATTCCGGTCGGGCCTCTGGCCTTTCGCGCCAAAGCCCACTTCTCAGTGCACCCGGAAGGAGTTGTGGTGAGTCCTCAGGGCGAATCGTCGGTACTACTTGACTCATCAGGTGGACTCAAGGCAGGGAAAGCCACGTGGACCATTGATCGAGTTGTGGAGCCAGATGGTCTCGTGATGATTCGCTGGGACTGGGGTGGAACTGGAGTCGATAGTTATGTGCGTATTGTCGAGAGTGATGCGGCGACCGTCATTAGGGCCATCAATTCTGTGGGAGGACAAGCGACGTGACACGTGAGCGCGCGGTATTGGTGTTAGAGGACGGCAGTCGTTTCCAAGGGTACGCATGGGGAACCAAGGGGCAAACCCTCGGCGAGGTGGTCTTTTCCACGGGGATGACCGGGTATCAAGAAACCCTGACCGATCCCAGTTACGCGGGACAGATCGTGGTGATGACCGCTCCCCACATTGGAAACACGGGGATGAATGACGAGGACCCCGAATCGAGAAGGATTTGGGTGGACGGCTTTGTGGTGCGTGATCCCGCCAGACGACCGTCCAACTACCGATCGATGCGAAGCCTTGAGGATGATCTCATCGCCGATGGGATTATTGGCATCAGCGGGGTCGATACCCGAGCAATCACCCTCATCCTGCGTGAAGCCGGGGTGATGCGAGGGGGGATCTTCAGTGGGGACAGCGCAGAGTGGGCTGCCAAAGATCAGCTCAGCGCTGTTCGGTCCAGCGGGGCTATGGCTGGCAAGAACCTGTCCGACCAGGTCAGTGTCCAGGAGATGAGAGTTGTTCCGGCGGTGGGACCATCTTTGGGCCGTCTCGCCGTGCTGGACCTAGGTGTGAAGGAATCCACACTCCATCACCTGGCTGCGCGCGGTTTTGACGTTCACGTTTTGCCCTCTTTTGTGAGCTACGAGGAAGTCGTTTCGCTCGACCCTGTCGCGCTCTTCTACTCGAATGGTCCTGGGGATCCTTCCGCCAGCGACCACCATGTTCAACTCCTCCAGAAAGCTTTGGGGGACAAGTTGCCGTTTTTTGGCATCTGCTTTGGCAACCAACTCCTCGGCAGGGCGCTCGGGTTTGGAACCTACAAGCTCAAATATGGTCATCGGGGGATTAACCAACCCGTGGTCGATCGGCTAACCGGCAAGGTGGAGATCACGGCGCAAAACCATGGCTTTGCGGTCGAGGCTCCCCGAGAGGGTGTGGTGGAGTCACCGGCAGGTTTCGGCAGGGTCCAGGTGAGTCATGTGAGTTTGAACGATGATGTTGTCGAGGGGCTCACGGCGCTCGACGTCCCGGCATTCTCGGTCCAGTACCACCCTGAGGCGGCAGCAGGCCCCCACGATTCGACGTATTTGTTTGACCGGTTTCGTGAGCTCGTCGAGGGCAACCTTCAGAGCAGAACAGAGGGGAGCCGGTAGTGCCCAAGCGTGACGACATTCAGAGTGTCTTGGTGATCGGTTCAGGACCCATCGTCATTGGCCAAGCTGCTGAATTTGATTATTCCGGCACCCAAGCATGCCGGGTGCTTCGTGAAGAGGGGATCCGGGTCATTCTGGTCAACTCGAATCCTGCGACGATCATGACGGACCCGGGTTTCGCCGACCAAACCTACGTCGAACCCATTACCACTCCCGTCCTCGAAGCCATCATCGAGAAGGAAAAACCCGACGCGATTCTCCCGACCTTAGGCGGACAGACCGCTCTGAATGCTGCCATGGCGCTCCACACCGAGGGGATTCTTGCAAAGTACGGGGTCGAGCTCATTGGAGCGTCCTTTGAGGCGATCCAGAGGGGGGAAGACCGCCAGATTTTCAAGGATTTGGTCATCGAAGCGGGTGCTGATGTCGCCAGGAGCCATATCGCCACCACTGTCGAGGAGGCCGTGAAGTTTGCCGAGGACCTGGGTTATCCGCTCGTGATCAGGCCCTCGTACACGATGGGAGGTCTCGGGTCCGGTTTTGCCCACGACCGCGACGAGTTGGTGCGCATGGTGAGCGACGGCCTCCACCAAAGTCCCACCACTGAGGTCCTGCTGGAGGAATCCATTTTGGGCTGGAAGGAATATGAGCTCGAACTGATGCGCGACACCGCGGACAACACCGTTGTCGTGTGTTCGATCGAAAACGTTGACCCTGTTGGTGTGCACACCGGTGACTCGATTACGGTCGCACCTGCGTTGACGCTCACCGATCGTGAATACCAGCGTCTTCGCGATATCGGAATCCACATCATCCGGCTGGTCGGTGTCGATACCGGTGGATGCAATATCCAATTCGCTGTAGACCCGGTAACGGGTCGCGTAATTGTGATTGAGATGAACCCGAGGGTGTCCAGGAGTTCTGCCTTGGCATCCAAAGCAACGGGTTTCCCTATCGCGAAGATTGCCGCCAAGCTCGCACTGGGCTACCGACTGGATGAAATCCCCAACGACATCACCAAGGTGACGCCTGCCTCGTTTGAGCCCACCTTGGATTACGTGGTTGTCAAGGTTCCGCGTTTTGCGTTTGAGAAGTTCCCGCTCGCGGACTCAACCCTTACGACGACCATGAAATCCGTCGGTGAAGCAATGGCACTGGGCAGAAACTTCACTCAAGCGTTGAACAAGGCTCTTCGTTCGCTGGAGCAACGAGGTAGCTCCTTCCATTGGGGAAACCAACCCCTCAGCGCTCGGGAACTCATCGACAAGTCACGAGTGCCTACCGATGGGCGGATTGTGACGGTCCAGCAGGCTTTGCGACAGGGGGCGAGTGTTGAAGAGCTCTACTCGGCGACGGGTATTGATCCCTGGTTTCTCGACCAGATAGCGCTGATAAATGAGGTGGCAGACGATGTCCGCGGCGCCGAGGCGCTCACCGAAGAAATCGTTCGTTATGGCAAGGAGCATGGCCTCTCCGATGTCCAAATAGCCCAGCTTCGGGGCTTAGAAGAGTCTGAGGTCCGCGGACTTCGGCACCAGTGGGGACTTCGACCGGTCTTCAAGACAGTCGACACTTGCGCAGGCGAGTTCCCTGCTTTTACTCCCTATCACTACTCCAGCTACGACTTCTCTACGGAGGTTGTCCCTTCGGATAAAACTAAGGTGGTGATTCTGGGGTCGGGACCAAACCGCATCGGTCAGGGAATCGAGTTCGACTACTCCTGTGTTCATGCTGCGTTTGCGCTCCATGAAGCTGGTTTCGAGACCATCATGATTAACTGCAACCCGGAAACCGTGTCGACGGACTATGACACGAGCGACAGGCTCTATTTCGAGCCTTTGACTCTCGAAGACGTTCTGGAGGTTATCCACCAGGAATCGCAGAGCGGAAAGCTCCTCGGTGTTCTCGTCCAGTTGGGAGGTCAAACCGCCCTGGGTCTCGCTGCTGGCCTTGAACAGGCAGGGGTTCCGATTCTTGGTACAACGCCTGGAGCCATTGATCTGGCTGAA
>JALQXU010000007.1 GCA_023263045.1 Pontimonas sp. | reverse complement strand
GACCTTGTTGAGCAGAGCTTGGGCGAGAAATGGGAACTCAGCACTCTGCCCCGTGATGAACAGGGTGTCTATGACATGCTCTGTCGAGCCGATTCCATTGGTGTTTTTCAGGTGGAATCTAGGGCGCAAATGGCACTACTTCCGCGACTGCAACCCAGAAGGTTCTATGACCTCGCGATTCAGATTGCGATGGTTCGACCGGGCCCTATCCAGGGAGGAGCGGTTCATCCTTTTGTGAAGCGAAAAGCGGGGAAAGAGCCAGTCCAATACCCGCATCCCTTGTTGGAGGGCTGTCTGGAGCGCACGTTGGGTGTTCCCATTTTCCAGGAGCAACTCATGCAAATCGCGATGACGGTGGGGGGATGTACCGGAGAAGACGCCGATTTGTTGCGCCGAGCTATGGGGTCGAAGCGAGGGTTGGAACGCATTGAATCATTACGCGAAACCCTCTATCGGGGTATGGCTTCACACGGTCTCGATCAGGCCACCTCTGACCGTATTTACGCCATGATTCAGGCGTTCGCCAGTTTTGGCTTTGCCGAGAGTCATTCGCTGAGCTTTGCTTTGCTGGTCTATGCCAGCGCGTGGTTGAAGCTTCACTACCCCGCTTCATTTCTTGCGGGGCTGCTGAGAGCGTGGCCGATGGGGTTCTACGCGCCAGCTTCTCTTGTCTCTGATGCGGAACGTCATGGAGTGGAGGTGAGGAAACCATCGGTGCAGTATTCCGATGTCTATGCTTCAGTCGAGCCTGTTTCTCCTCAGGGCGCATCGCCTACCGGTCTAGATCAGTGTCGGCACTACGAACAGCCCACGCCCTCACCTGTTTTTGATCCGGATCAGGAAGACCCCACGCTCACCCACCGTCGAGACGGACAACTGGCTACTCGGCTGGGATTGGCCAGCATCAAGGGCATCGGAGACGATACCGCCGAGCGGATTGTGAGAGAGCGCCACGCGAGGGGGCTTTTTCACAATCCCACGGAGTTCGCCAGAAGAGTGGGCCTTTCTTCCCGTCAGATAGAAGCGCTCGCCAGTTCGGGGGCTCTGGAAGACCTGGAACTGAACCGGCGAGAGGCTCTGTGGTCTGCGGGATATTTGGCCAATGAACACCCCCAACATCTCCCCCACACCAGCACACCTCCCCCATTACCGTTGTTCCCTCCTCTGAGCAATCACGAGGTGATGATCTCCGATCGAGTATTTACCGGGACATCTCCTGGGGATCATCCGCTTCGTTATCTCCGCGCATGGCTGAGTTCGCAGGGAGTTTTCACGGTGGCCGATATGGCTACTCGTGAAGTGGGATCACGGGTCTGGGTGGGAGGTCTCGTCACTCACCGGCAACGGCCCGCCACAGCTCGAGGGGTTACCTTTCTCAATGTCGAAGACGAAACCGGACTCGTCAACGTAATTTGCGGGGTGGGTTTCTGGAAGCGTCATCGCCTCGTGCTTCGTGACGCTTCTGCTCTGATTGTGCGGGGCATGTTGGAGAGAAGCCCTGAAGGTGTGGTGTCTATCGTCGCTGATGGCGTGGAAAGCCTCGAGGTTTTGGTGCCTGACTCGGCCAGAAACTTTCGTTAGCGCAGAGCCCACAGAGCGACGGCACTCGCCGCCGCGACATTGAGTGAATCCACCGCACCTTTCATGGGAATGGACACCACATGGTCGGCGCTACCCAGGGCCTCGGGCGAGAGACCATCGCCCTCAGTTCCCAAGATCAAGGCGAGTCGCTCTGGGGGGTTTTCCGAAAACACGTCCAACGGAGTTGCCTCAGCTGTGAGGGCGAGAGCCACAGTCTCGAAACCCGCGGATGTCACATCAGAGATCAGCTCGGACCAGGAACCTGCGCGAGTCCACGGAACCTGCATCACAGTGCCCATCGATACCCGAACACTTCGTCGATAGAGCGGGTCAGCGCACGACTCCGACACAATCACGGCGTCGGCTCCTATCCCGGCAACCGAGCGGAAAATAGCCCCCACGTTGGTGTGGTCGACAACATTTTCGAGGATTACGACGCGGCGAGCTCTCTGGAGAAGATCAGAGACAGGAGGAAGCTCAGGCCTGGCAATACTCGCCAGGGTTCCCCGATGGACGTGGAAGCCCGTGATGCTCTCCAGAACGGACTCCGACGCAAGATAAACAGGCATATCAGCACAGAGATCGGGAAAACGGTCACACACGTCCTGGACGCCTTCGAGCCACTTGTCACTGGTGAGGACGGAGAGGGGAAAGTGGCCAGCCAGAAGGGCTCGCTCCAGAACTTTCAGAGACTCAGCGATATAGATGCCCTCCTGGGGTTCGCGCCGAGACCTGAGAGCAACATCGGTGAGGTCTCGGTAATCCGACAACCTCTCGTCTGAGGCGTCACTCAGGGAATGGATACTCAGCACGTGGGGTTTCTCTCAGAGGGTGGAAACATAACCGTAAAAAAGACGGGTTAGTGTCCAGCGTACGACCTGACCAGAAGGGGGGCTATTTCGGTGCCATCCGTGTCTCTTGCACCCGCCCTCTCGGAGGAGCTGATAGAGCAAGCTGTCGCCACGTTGCGAGGGCGGCGCGCTGCTGTCCTAACCGGAGCGGGAATCTCTACGGATTCTGGAATTCCCGATTATCGGGGCGAGGGAGCGCCTCGAGCTCACCCCATGACCTATCAGAGCTTTATGGAGTCGCATCGCCACCGGCAACGCTATTGGCTGGGTTCCCACTTGGGGTGGGGCAAGTTTGCCAGCGCGACGCCCAATCAAGGTCACAAAGCCATCGCAGCCGCGGAGGCGTCAGCTGCTTTTTCCGGTGTTGTCACTCAAAACGTCGATGCCCTCCATCACAAGGCCGGCTCGCTCAGGGTTGTGGACCTTCACGGGCGTCTGGACAAGGTGCGCTGTGTTCATTGCGGTCAGTCCTTTACGCGGGGTGCCATCGCAGATGCGATTAGTCACCTGAATCCCTGGCTGAGTGAGACTGACTTAGATGGCCACATTCGCCCTGACGGTGATGTTGACGTAGCCGTGACTGACGAGTTTGTCGTTCCTCGTTGTGACATGTGTGAGGGAGTGTTGAAGCCAGAGGTGATTTTCTTCGGGGAGTTCGTTCCCCCTTCGGTCTATGACCAGGCTGCGGGGATTGTGGCTCGATCGGAGGCGCTGATTGTTGCGGGTTCCTCGCTCGTCGTCAATACAGGGATGCGGCTGGTGAGTGCGGCGCACAAAAGAAAACTTCCCATTGTCATCATCAATCGAGGCCCTACGAAGGCTGACCGGATGGCAACCGTTAGGATTGAAGGTGGAACGTCTGAGACCCTTGGCGCAATCGTCGAGGGTCTTGGCTTGTAAGAAAACCTTTATCTCCTGAGGACCTTCATGACTCGCTTTTTCCTCGTTCGGCACGGTGAAACCGAGTGGAATCGCATGCGGAAGATTCAAGGAGTCAGCGATATCCCTCTGAACGATACGGGTCGGGCCCAGGCGGCAGCTTTGGGAGACATCCTTTCCAAGCACCGTTTCGATTTGATTGTGTCGAGTCCCCTCTCGCGGGCTCTCGAAACCGCCCAGATTGTGGCACGCAAGCTCGGTATGCCCGCTCCGTTGGTCGTCGAAGACCTAATCGAGCGCAACTATGGCGAGGCGGAAGGCTCGAGCGGTCCTGAACTCGATCAGCGTTATCCAGCGGGAACGGAGATTCCTGGTCGTGAGGAGCGTTCAGAGGTAACGAAGCGGGTGGTGCGAACCCTCCACGATCTCGCCGTCCGACACCCCGACGCTGACATTGTCGCGGTGGCGCACGGTGCTGTGATTCGCTCTGTCGTCGAATACGCTGCTCCGGGCGAGTATGTCGAGCCGATTACTAACTGCTCGGTCCATAGCTTCTCTCACCTAGCCGGTTCGCTCGAGCTGGTCGCCTTCGATGATCCGATGGAGGTTTTGTCGCACGAACTCGCGGATGAAGAGTTTGTTGACCAGAACCCTGCTGAAGCTCGAGAGCGTACCCGTGGCTAAGGGCGTTGACCGCTTTCGTGCGCGCGCCCAGGGGCTTGATCTCACGATCATCGAGCATGAGTCCAGTACTCACACCGCTCAGGAGGCTGCAGATGCGGTGGGGGCTCCGGTGGGAGCAATCGTGAAGTCTTTGCTATTTCTCGCCGATGAATCCCCACTCCTAGTCCTCGCTTCGGGGCCTAACCGTGTCGACTCAGAAGCTTTGGGCTTGCGATTGGGCGTCAGCCTTCGTATGGCTGATGCCGACACGGTCAAGGAGGCCACCGGGTTCAGTATCGGCGGAGTACCGCCCTTTGGGCATCCACGCGCGTTGGATACCGTGATGGACGAGGACTTCTTCGAGCTTGAGCAACTGTGGGCTGCTGCTGGCAGCGCCACTGCCGTGTTCGCTATCAGTCCTCAACGACTGCAGGAGCTATCTGGCGCTAGAGTGCTCCGAATAACGTAAGAAAGTCTCTTAATGGATTTCCGGCTTCCCTATGCTCACCGTGGTCTTGACCACGACCCGCAGTGGTATCGGCGTGCGGTTTTCTATGAGGTTATGGTCCGGTCTTTCTATGACTCCGATGGTGATGGCGTTGGCGATATTCCGGGCCTCATCGGCAAACTCGACTACCTCGAGTGGCTAGGCGTTGATGCACTGTGGCTGCCGCCGTTTTACTCCTCGCCACTGAAAGACGGGGGGTACGACGTAGCGGACTTCCGGCAAGTTCTGCCCGAATTTGGCACCATCGAAGATTTCCAGGAGCTGGTATCCCAGGCACACGCCCGGAACATGCGAGTTGTGATGGATTTACCCCTCAATCACACGTCGGTGGACCACGAGTGGTTCCAGCAGTCGCGCTCTGACCCATCTGGACCCTATGGCGACTATTACGTCTGGTCAGACACCGACCAGATTCGCCAACAAATCAGGGTGATATTCACCGACACTGAGGTCTCCAACTGGGCTTTTGACGCGGAGAGACGTCAGTTCTACTTTCACCGGTTCTTCTCCCATCAGCCTGATCTGAACTATCACAACCCCAAGGTTCACGAGGAAATGCGCGACATTGCGCGTTATTGGCTGTCGATGGGAGTTGATGGATTCCGGCTCGATGCGATTCCCTACCTCTACGAGTCGGATGAGGGAACGGGTGAGAGTGAGCCGGAAACACACGAGTTTCTGAGAAACTTCCGTGCTTTCCTCGACGAGGAATTCCCCGGAAGGGTACTTATCGCGGAGGCGAATCAATGGCCCAAGGAGGTTGCTGCCTATCTGGGAACAGACGAAGAGCCCGAATGTCACATGGCCTTCGATTTTCCGATTATGCCGAGAATTTTCTATGCTCTTCGCTCCCAGCAAACCGCAAGTCTGAATGAGGTGCTGAGGGAAACAACCGAGGTTCCAGACGGTTCAGCGTGGGGAGTTTTTCTTCGTAACCATGACGAGTTGACACTGGAAATGGTGACGGAGGAAGAAAAACAGGCACTCTACGGCTGGTACGCATACGACCCCAGAATGCGCGTCAATGTTGGAATCCGTCGCCGATTGGCGCCCCTGCTGGACAACTCTCGGCGCGAAATCGAGCTTGCACACGGCCTCCTGCTCTCCTTACCCGGAAGCCCCTTCCTCTACTACGGCGATGAGATAGGTATGGGCGACAACATTTGGCTGGAAGACCGAGATAGTTCCCGTACGCCGATGCAATGGACTCCAGACCGGAATGCGGGCTTTTCTGTTGCCGACCCGGGAAAGCTCTATCTCCCTGTTGTTCAGTCGCTGGTCTACCACTATGGCTTCTCCAATGTCGAAACTCAGCTTGCCCAACAGGCTTCACTGCTGCACTGGGTGCGCAATCTGGTCCACCTCCGGAAGGAGCACCCTGTCCTAGGTGTGGGTTCTCTTACGGTCGTGCCTAGCGATAACCCCTCCACCTTGGCCTTCATTCGCGATATGCAAGCCGAGGACTGCCGACCCGGGGAACGCCCCGAGACGATGCTGTGCGTGTATTCCTTCGCGCACCACCCCATCTCGGTCGATATCCAGTTACCCGAGCAATTCCGAGCCAACAAGGTGACGGATGTGATGGGAGGCGGCACTTTCCCCACTCCCAGCGAGCAAGGTCACATGACACTGACTCTCCCCGCTCAGAGTTTCTACTGGTTGTCGCTGGCGGGCGTCAAACAGTCCGTGGCCTAGGCTCCTGCCTATGGCTCATTGGAGTGACACCCTCGCTGTTTTCGATACGGAAACAACAGGTCTCGATACCCGTTACGCCAGAATTGTGACCTGTTTTCTGGGCATTATTGGTTCTGACGGTGAAGTTCAAGAGTCACACAGCTGGTTGGCTAATCCGGGAGTAGCTATTCCCGAACAGGCAGCGGCAGTTCACGGCATCACGACGGAAATTGCCCAGGCAAAGGGTCGCGACGCCTCCGAAGTTGTCTCTGAAATCGGCGAGACCGTTGCACAGTACTTCGCTCAGGGCACCCCGATTGTTGCCTACAACGCCGCGTACGATTTCTCGATTCTGCACCACGAAATGGTGCGCTACGGGCTTGAGCCACTCTCAGATCCGCGACCGATTGTTGACCCGCTCGTGATCGACCGTGCTGTCGATACCTACCGCAAGGGCAAGAGGACGCTGGGAATGGCGGCCGCCCACTATCTCGTGGCTCTTGATGATTCGCATCAAGCTGACGCTGACGCTATCGCCGCGGGCAGGGTTGCGCAGGCCATCCTTCGCACCCATGGGGAAGCTCTCAGTGGTGATGCGCAATGGCTCCATGACCAACAAATTGAGTGGTCGAAATCATGGGCAGAGAACTACCAAAAGTTCCGGCGAGGTTCCGGCGATCCCGGGTTTGTGGCCAGCGGAGAGTGGCCAGTCCGTAGGTAGCTCTTTACTTGCCGAAGTTCTTGAAACGCTGGTTGAACTTCTCGACTCGTCCGGCGGAGTCCAGAATGCGCTGCTTACCTGTGTAGAAGGGGTGAGAAGCGCTTGAAATCTCAACATCAATCACCGGGTAGGTGTTGCCGTCCTCCCACTCCACTGTCTTGTCACTCGTCGCGGTGGAACGCGTAAGAAAGCTCTCACCGGAGGTGAGGTCGCGAAACACCACGGGGGCGTAAGAGGGGTGAATGTCGGCTTTCATGACCTAATCCTTATGTGTGACAGTGCTCGATGTCCTCGAGCCAAAGCGCAACTCTACCAGGAAAACTAGAGTGCTGTGGCTTGATATCGCCCGTTGTTGTGCGTGATGGACAGCGGCCGTCCGAATGCCTCACTGAGCACATCGCCGGTCAACGTGTCACCTATCGGCCCTTGGGCAATCGCGCGACCCCCTGCGATAACCAACAGATGGGTGAAACCAGAGGGAATCTCTTCGACATGGTGGGTGACCATGACCATCGCTGGGGATCCCGGGTCGCTGGCAAAATGGTCGAGCATTTCGATGACGTCTTCACGCGCTCCGACGTCCAGACTTCCTGCTGGTTCGTCAAGCAGGAGCAACTCAGGGTCGGTCATTACTGCTCGAGCGATTTGAACCCGTTTCTTTTCCCCATCGGAGAGTGTGCGCATCGTGTTCTCCGCGAGGTTATCGAGGCGCCATTCAGAGAGCACTCGCAGAGCACGACGAGTATCGATGTCTTCATATTCTTCGCGCCATCGTCCCGTAACACCGTAGGCGGCGGTGAGAACGGTATCCAGAACAGTTTCGTTATAGGGAACCCGACTGGTCATGTCGCTCGAGGCGTAACCCACGCGCGGACGTAGCTCAAAAACGTTGGTCTTTCCGAGCGTTTCGCCGAGAACGGTGACGGTCCCAGATGAGGGATACGTGAGCGACGCCAACATACTGAGAATGGTCGTTTTGCCGGCACCATTCGGCCCAACGATGACCCAGCGCTCTTGGGAATCAACAGTCCACGAGATGTCTTCGAGGATAGGTCTCTGGTCCCGAACGAAACCCACAGACTGGAACGCGGCAACCTCGGACATATTGTCCAAGCGTAGTCCACTGGCTCCCCCGGTTTGAGAATGCCCATCGGCTACGCTTGGAGGATGAGCGCCCCCAAAGTTTTGGGAATTGTCCTCGCTGGTGGCGAGGGAAAAAGGCTCATGCCTCTCACTGCGGATCGGGCCAAGCCAGCGGTTCCCTTTGCCGGACATTACCGTCTCATCGACTTCGCGATTTCGAACTTGATCAATTCTGGGCTCCGACAAATAGTCGTTTTGACTCAATACAAATCGCACTCGCTGGACCGGCACGTTTCGCAAACATGGCGGCTCAGCGGGATGCTGAACGCGTACGTGGCTTCCGTTCCGGCGCAACAACGCCTGGGAAAGCGCTGGTTTGCCGGTTCTGCGGACGCCATTTTCCAGAGCTTGAACCTCATCGGGGATGAAAAACCTGAATATGTCGTCGTCGTGGGTGCTGATCACGTGTATCGAATGGACTTCCAGCAGATGGTGGACGCACATATCGCTAGTGGAGCGCGAGCGACTGTCGCGGGGATTCGTCAACCCAGGGAGCTTGCTGACCAGTTCGGAGTTATTCAGGTCGATGAGAAAGATCCCACGAGAATTCGCGAATTCGTGGAGAAGCCTCGCTCCATCGAGGGGCTTAAGGATTCTCCTGACGAGATTCTTGCGTCGATGGGAAATTATGTGTTCACCACTAGCGCACTAGTGGATGCTGTTCGTGCTGACGCGGGGGATGTGGAGTCGTCCCACGACATGGGTGGCGATGTGATTCCCGAGTTTGTGGAGCGCGGTGAAGCGTTTGTCTACGATCTCAATCGCAACGAGGTTCCTGGTGCACGTGAAAACGACCGCTTCTACTGGCGAGATGTGGGAACTATTGATGCTTTTTACGAGGCTCACCAAGATCTCATCTCCAAGGACCCGGTCTTCAACCTCTTCAACAATGATTGGCCGATTTTCTCCCAACAGTGGAACTCTCCTCCGGCAAAATTTGTGCAAGATAAGGACGGCAATCCGGGGTCTCTCTCTGAGTCAACCGTCTCACTCGGTTGCTATGTGGTCGGCGCCAACGTTTCTCGCAGCGTGCTGGGACCGTGGGTGAAGATTTACTCGGGTGCCACGGTGGAGGACTCCATAGTTTTTGAGCGTGTCGTCATTGGGCAAGGCGCCACCGTCCAGCGAGCAATCCTGGACAAGGAGGTTGTCATAGAACCGGGAGCGACGGTAGGAGTTGACCGGGATCTCGATCTCTCTCGCGGCTTTACGGTGTCTGAATCGGGAGTGACGGTAGTCGCGAAAGGTCTCGTGGTCTCAGCGTGACGAGTCCACGAAGACTCGTCGTTCTGGACGTCGATTCAACGCTCACCCGGGATGAAGGAATCGACCTCCTCGCAAGCTGTGTCTCACCGGAGACGGCCGACCGGGTGAGCTCCATCACCGCAGCTGCGATGCGGGGAGAGCTCGATTTCGAGGAATCATTGAGAGCACGTGTTGCCACGCTCGAGGGTGTCAGCTTGGATGCTGTGGCGGCAGCGACAGCACAGGTTCAGCTCACCGACGGCGCTCAGGAGCTCGTTGAGCGATTGCATTCGGCCGGGCATCTGGTGGGGGCTGTTTCTGGAGGATTTCACCACATGGTGGATCCCCTGGCAGCCCGCTTGCGCCTCGATTTCCATCGTGCGAATCACCTGGAGGTGATCGATGACCGTCTCACGGGTCGCCTCACCGGAGACATCGTTGACGCGAGAGCCAAGAGTGACACTTTGCGGTCATGGGCTGCCGAGAACTCCGTCGATATGGCCCACACCGTTGCGGTAGGTGACGGAGGCAACGATGTGGCCATGTTGCGAGATGCCGGCGTGGGGATTGCCTTTGTGGCGAAGCAAGTCGCGAAGGACGCCGCCGATGTTGTCATTGATGTTCCCGACCTGCGACGCGTCTGGGATGTCATCAGTTCATGGGACTAGTGGCCCATCCCTAATCCGCCGTCTATGGGCAGAACCGCCCCCGAGACGTAGGCAGCTTCATCGCTCGCAAGCCACGACACTGCCGCGGCGACCTCCTCCGGTTCAGCGAAGCGGCCAGCCGGAATAGAAGACAAATAGGCCTCTTGTTGGGCTTCGGGCAGCGCCGTTGTCATGTCGGTCTTGATGAAACCGGGAGCGACGACGTTTGCGGTGATACCCCTTGAACCTAATTCTCTGGTCACCGACCGAGCAAAACCGACGAGTGCCGATTTTGAGGACGCGTAGTTGACCTGACCAGGCGACCCGTAAAGCCCCACCACACTGGAAATCAGGATGATCCGTCCGTGCTTTGCTTTGATCATGGACGTCACGCACCTTTTCACCACCTTGAATACGCCCACGAGGTTTGTCTGAATGACTTCCTCGAATTCCTCGTCCTTCATGCGCATGAGGAGTGTGTCTTTCGTGATGCCCGCGTTTGCAACGACGACCTCAATGGGTCCTAATGCTGCCTCCACTTCGCCGATGGCGGCATCCAGCGAGTCACCGTCGGTCACGTCAGCCCTGACGGTAAGTGCTCCAGCGGGGCCCTCACCGCTACGGGCGGTGACGGCAACTCGGTGGCCATCAGCGACAAAGCGAGCGGCTATGGCGTGACCAATTCCACGGTTGCCACCAGTGATTAGAACGGTGCGAGGTGTACTCATGTCTCCCAAGCTTATTGGCAGGTTGTGGGCTTACGATGAAGGACATCATGAGCGAGAGCTACACCATTACCAGCCTGCAGGATTCGCCTGATGCTGAGCGCCGTTCGCGCATGGTGCGCTACACCGTTGCGATGGGTATCAGGTTGGTGTGTATCGGCGCGTGTTTTCTCGTCGAAGGATGGTGGCTACTTCTTCCCGCCCTGGGCGCGGTGTTTCTGCCCTACTTCGCCGTGGTGACAGCGAACTCCGTATCGAAGAAAAGGGCCTCGGGGGAACCTCTGCGTCCCGGTGGCATCGTTCCCCTGCGTCGGTCGTGATTATTCCGGGTGCTCCGACCCCCACGCTTCGGTGCTCGAGGAGCTCGTGTGAGGCTCCACCGGAATGGGATGTGCTGTGGAGAAATCCCAAGATTCACGGTCCGGAGAGACAGAAAATCTGGCTGGCCTGCACGGAGCATCGTGAGTACTTCGAGGCATATCTTTCGCAAAAGGGTTTCCCTGTGAGCACGATCCGACGGGATGTCGAGGGTAACTAACGGTGTTGCGTCTCCTCTTTACTCGACGATGGCTGGGATATCTCGCTCTGACCGTTACCTTCGCCGTTATCGCATCTCTCTTCGGCATGTGGCAATGGGATCGTCGAGGGCAAGCCGTAGCAGCCATTGAGAAAGTCAACGCCAACTATGACCAAGCCCCTGTGGCTCTCTCAACCGAGCTCTCGGCAGGTTCACTCGATGCGGATGCCCGTGAATGGGTACCCGTCTCTCTCACAGGGACTTACCTGACCGAAGAGCAGGTGCTCGTAAGGACGCGACCCCGCTCCGGGGAGGTGGGATTTGAGGTCCTCGTGCCCTTTGTATCAACGGAGGCCACCGTTGTCGTGAACAGGGGTTGGATTCCTACTGGAGAGAGTCAGGATGACCCCGACCAAGTACCGGCTCCTCCGACTGGAGAGATCACCCTTGTCGCACGGATCAAACCGAGCGAGCCTCTCATTCCTGGACGAGGAGCACCCGAGGGCCAGATTGCCAGCATTCACTTGCCGTCGCTTCAGGGGATGACTTCTGTGGACATCCGTGAAGACTTTTTCGTCGCTCTGGGAGAAGAGACTCCCGGACCGGCGACCGCTCCCCTGCCCCTTGTTCGCCCAGAGCTCGATGAAGGCCCTCACCTGAGTTACACATTCCAGTGGTATTTGTTTGCCGTCATGGCCTTTGGTGGTCTCTGGTATCTCCTGCGCCAGGAAGCACGTGCTCGCCGTGGTGACGACATCAGGCCCAAGCCCTCGCGCGACAACGACGAAGAGGACGCACTCCTCGACCAGGCGGAGAGCTAAGCGAGCTCAATAAGCTCGCGATACTCCTCACTCCAGTGGTCTTCGACCCCATCGGGCATGATCAAGACCCGCTCTGGGTTGAGCGCGAGGACGGCGCCATCGTCGTGGCTCACGAGAACAACAGCTCCCTCAAAGTGAGCGAGGGCGTCAAGGATTTCTTCCCGACTGGCGGGATCTAGGTTATTGGTTGGTTCATCCAAGAGCAGCACATTCGCTTTCGAAACAACTAATGTTGCGAGCGAAAGTCGCGTCTTTTCTCCTCCCGAGAGCACTCCAGCAGGTTTAAGAACGTCATCGCCGGTGAAGAGGAACGACCCGAGAACTTTTCTAGCCTCGGTCTCCCCCAGTGTTGGAGACGAAGACAGCATGTTCTCGAGAACGGTCCTATTCATATCGAGGGTCTCGTGCTCCTGGGCGTAATACCCAATCTGCAGTCCATGCCCTGCGTCCACAACTCCCGTATCGGGGGCGTCTACTCCGGCCAAAATTCTGAGCAAGGTGGTCTTGCCCGCTCCGTTCAGGCCGACGATGACCACCTTGGACCCTCGATCGATGGCCAAATCCACAGCGGTAAAGACTTCGAGGGAACCGTAACTCTTGGAAAGGTTTGAGGCGAAAAGCGGAGTTTTTCCACAAGGAGCGGGATCGGGAAAACGAAGTTTTGCGACCTTCTCCGTTGTCCGCACGCTCTCAAGGCCTTGCAACATTTTTTCAGCTCGAGCCTTCATCTGCTGAGCGGATGAGGCTTTACTCGCTTTCGCTCCGAAACGGGCTGCCTGGAGTTGCAGGGCGGCTGCCTTCTTTTCGGTAATGGTTCTCTCACGAATTCGTCTCTCCTGGTCTGCTTCTCGAGCGACGAGGTAGCGCTTCCAGGACATGTTGTAGATGTCGATGGTGGAACGAGTGGCATCGAGGTAGAAAACGCGGTTGACGGTTTCCTCGACGAGCGCCACGTCATGGGATATCACGATGACTCCCCCGGGATACGTCGCAAGGAAAGCGCGCAGCCACGAGACAGAGTCAGCATCCAGGTGGTTGGTGGGTTCATCCAAAACCATCAACGGTGCGTTCTGGAACAGGATTCGTGCCAGTTCAATACGACGTCGCTGCCCTCCCGAGAGAGTTCCCAAGGGCTGCTCCAGAATGCCGTTCGGGAGGTTCAAGTGCGATGCGATGGTCGACGCTTCCGCCTCGGCCTGATAGCCGCCTAGTGCAAGAAAGCGATCGTTGAGGCGACCGTAGCGCGACATGGCCGACTCTGCCGTGGTGGGGTCGCTCTCCCCCATCTGGATAGCAGCCTGGTCCATCTCCGCCATGAGTGTTCCCAAACCCCTCGCGTTCAATATCCGAGCCCGCGCGGTTTCCTTAGGGTCTCCAGCGCGAGGGTCTTGTGGGAGATAGCCCATCTCCCCGGTGAGGTGAACGGACCCCTCCGTCGGTGCCACATCACCGGCAATCACCTTGGTGAGGGTGGTTTTTCCTGCTCCGTTACGGCCGACAAGACCCACTTTGTCGCCGGTATCCACTCGAAAGGAGACGTCATCCAGGAGGACGCGAGCCCCCATGCGAATCTGCAGGTTTTTGACCTCAAGCACGGCGCACCCGCGGGGAAATGAAAGCCTGCGGAAGGACTAGATAGAGAATCCGAGAGCCCTCATCATGTCGCGACCATCTTCGGTGATGCGTTCTTGGCCCCACGGAGGCATCCACACCCAGTTGATGCGGAATCGCTCGACTACGCCATCGAGCGCGTTCGCCATCTCCTCTTCGATGACATCGGTCAGAGGGCATCCCGCTGAGGTGAGGGTCATGCTGATAATGAGCGCGTCCTCTTCGTCATCCCACGACAGATCATAGATGAGGCCCAAATCGACGATGTTGACGCCCAATTCGGGGTCAATAACGTTCTTGAGCCCCTCCTGGACAGAATCGAACTTCTGGTCGCTCAGAGCAACGGTCGCCATGACTTTCTCCTCTGGCTAAGCGGTCTTCTGTGTGTAGCGGTCGTAACCCTCTGCTTCGAGGCGCTCTGCCAGCTCAGGTCCGCCACTTTCCGCAATTTTGCCCCCCACTACGACGTGCACGTAATCGGGCTTGATGTAGTTGAGGATACGCGTGTAGTGGGTGATGAGCAGGACGCCGAGACCAGTGGAGTCCTTGGCCCGGTTCACCCCTTCCGCAACAATTTTGAGGGCGTCGACGTCGAGACCGGAGTCTGTCTCATCGAGGACCGCGAACTTTGGCTTGAGAAGCTCGAGTTGCATAATCTCGTGGCGCTTCTTCTCGCCTCCGGAGAATCCCTCGTTGACGCTGCGCTCCGCAAAACCGGGCTCCATCTTGAGTGAGTCCATGGCACCACGAAGATCCTTCACCCACTCACGAAGGGCGGGAGCTTTGCCGTCGAGCGCGGTTTTTGCCGAACGAAGGAAGTTGGTAACGCTGACGCCTGGAACCTCAACGGGGTACTGCATGGCCAAAAACAAGCCTGCCTTGGCCCGCTCGTCGACACTCATCTCGAGGACGTCCTCGCCATCGAGTTCGATAGATCCCGATGTGACTTCGTAGCGAGGGTGGCCCGCAATCGTGTACGCGAGGGTTGACTTACCGGAGCCGTTGGGGCCCATGATGGCGTGGGTGTGACCTTGCTCCAGAACAAGGTCCACCCCTTTCAGGATTTCCACCGGTCCACTTTCTGTCTCGATGGACACGTGCAGATCTGAGATGGTCAGGGTGCTCATGGTCTTCCTTACGACTCGTCGTCAATGGTCATGGGGGTGGGGTCAACAAACACCACACCGTCGGTAATGGTCACCGGATACACCGGAACCGGCTCAAAAGCCGGGAAGTTCTGCGGCTTACCTGTTTGCAGGGAAAACTTCGACCCGTGGGCCCAACACTCCAAAGTGTCGTCTTCGACGAACCCTTCAGAGAGGGAGATTTCGCCGTGGCTACAGGTATCTCCAATCGCGTGAACATCTCCCGCGGAGTCCTTCACGAGCGCTATGGGAACTCCGTCGATTGTCACCTTGACCGCGCTGGACACGCTGAGGTCGTCCACGCCACATACTTGAACCGAAGCCATCTAGCTCTCCTCCGTTTGCGAAAGCTTCCGTTGGATTTTGTCCGTCAGCTCAGCGACGAGGCCAGCATCGTTGATCTTGGACACAACGTCGACCAGGAAACCCATAACAACGAGCCTTCTGGCGTCGAGCTCCTCGATTCCTCGAGATTGGAGGTAGAAGAGCTGCTCGTCGTCGAACCGACCCGTGGCACTCGCGTGACCTGCGCCAGCGATGTCTCCAGTCTTGATTTCGAGGTTGGGAATGGAGTCGGCTCTCGTTCCATCGCTCAGGACAAGGTTTCTGTTCTGCTCGTAGGAGTCGGTCCCCACGGCGTCCGCGCCGATCAAGACGTCGCCCACCCACACGGTGCGAGCCCCCGCGCCATGCAGTGCGCCCTTATACGTGACGCGAGAAACCGTCTGAGGCCCTTGGTGGTGCACATAGACCCGGTGTTCGATGTGTTGCGATGCATCCGCAAAATACGCACCCCAGAGATGTCCGGCTGCGCCGGCACCGACCAGTTGGGTTGAGGGATTGACCACAACAACATCTCCCCCGAGACTCACCACAATCTGGGTGAAGGAAGCGTCCTTACCCACAGTGGCAAAGTGAGCGGCGTAGTGGAGAGATCCGGGGTTCCAGTCTTGAACGCAGACCACGTGCAATGAGGCGCCTTCCTGGATGTCGAATTCGACATTTTCTGCCAGCACCGCATCCCCCGAGGACTGCATGAGCAGGGTCGCGTGACTGTTGGCGTGGACTCTGACAATGGTGTGTGCGGCGCGAGAGGCGGTGCCTAGCGCGCTTCGCCCCAGCCGAAGTGGTTCGGAATGGTCTCCGGTGATATCGACAACCAACACGGTGTCGCTCGATGACCAGGCGTTCGCGGCAGCACGGTCTTCCGGCAGCCCTGCAACTCCGCGGGGGGCATCGGCCGGGGCTACCCATGACACCTGGTAACCCTTCGCGCTCGGTGCGTCGATTTCATACGCGCCACCGTCGAGTTCTCCCTCCAGAAGGGGTTGGAGTTTCGAAACCGGAGTCAGTTTCCACTCCGGCTCGCGCCCGGTCACGCTGTCAAAGTCGCTGACATCCCCGGAGGCGAAGCGTTCAGACCGGGTCTGCACGGGAACGTCGTGACCCACACGAGTGTCGTGCGGCGCAAGCGTGGCCTGCCCGCCTGAGTTTTCTGCGCTCATTTAGCCAACTGAGCCTTCCATATTCATTTCAATAAGTTTGTTGAGCTCGAGCGCGTACTCCATGGGCAGCTCGCGAGCGATGGGTTCGATGAACCCGCGAACGATCATCGCCATGGCTTCGTCTTCCGCTAGCCCACGGCTTTGAAGGTAGAACAGTTGCTCTTCGCTCACCTTGGACACCGTTGCTTCGTGGCCGAGCTGCACGTCGTCAACCCGAATGTCGATAGCGGGATACGTGTCACTGCGTGAAATGGTGTCGACCAGTAGTGCATCACAGCGAACAGTGTTCGCAGAGTGGTGGGCGTTGTCGTCCACGCGGACTTCACCGCGATAGCCGGCTCGCCCTCCCCCGCGCGCAATCGACTTCGAGACGATAGATGACGTTGTATGCGGAGCCATGTGAATCATTTTTGCTCCGGCATCTTGGTGCTGTCCTGGACCCGCGAAGGCGACCGACAGTGTCTCGCCTTTGGCACGCTCACCGACCAAGAACACCGAGGGGTATTTCATCGTGACCTTGGATCCGAGGTTTCCATCGATCCACTCCATCGTCGCGCCTTCGTGAGCAATCGCACGCTTGGTGACGAGGTTGTAAACGTTGTTGGACCAGTTTTGAATGGTCGTGTACCGAACGCGAGCGTTCTTCTTCACGATGATCTCCACCACCGCCGAGTGCAGGGAGTCTGAGGAGTAAATCGGTGCAGTACACCCTTCGATGTAGTGCACATAGCTACCCTCGTCGGCAATGATGAGGGTCCGCTCAAACTGACCCATGTTCTCCGTGTTGATTCGGAAGTAGGCCTGGAGCGGAATTTCGACATGCACACCGGGCGGAACGTACACGAACGACCCACCTGACCACACAGCCGTGTTGAGTGCGGCAAACTTGTTGTCTCCGGCGGGGATCACCGTTCCGAAGTACTCGGTGAAAAACTCGGGGTGCTCACGAAGAGCGGTGTCGGTGTCGAGGAAGAGGACACCCTGCTGCTCTAGATCCTCGCGAATCTGGTGGTACACAACCTCAGACTCGTACTGAGCGGCAACGCCGGCGACCAGTCTGGCTCTCTCCGCTTCTGGGATGCCCAAACGCTCGTAGGTGTTCTTGATGTCATCCGGGAGTTCCTCCCAGGTGGTGGCTTGACGTTCGGTCGACCGCACGAAGTATTTGATGTTGTCGAAGTCGATTCCGGACAAATCGGCGCCAAAATTGGGCATCGGCTTCTTGTCGAAAAGTTGGAGGCCCTTCAGACGAGTGGCCAACATCCATTCCGGCTCGTCTTTGAGGGCTGAAATCTCGCGAACAACATCCTCGGATAATCCTCGTTTGGCTGTGGCACCAGCCGTGTCGGCATCGTGCCACCCAAACTCGTAGTTGCCGAGGCTTTCGAGCTCGGGGCGGTCGAGAAGTACATCCGACATTCGTGCTTCCTCCTCTTCGTGCAATGGGCGGGGTGAACGTTCCAAGGGACTCGTCAGGCCGAGCCACGTAGACTTGGTGTTCTCGTTGCGGTGTAGCAACCCCACCAGATAAGCGTCAGCGCTTGATGGTGGCCCTAGTCTAACTGTTCGAAACTCTGTGGTGAAGGTGTGAGCCCGTGAAAACGCTGTGGAAGTGGCTTCCCGATGCGGTGAATCGTCGCGTTCGGATTGCCGCGTGGGCTTCCCTCGTCAGCCAGATCTTGATCATTGGAACCGGTGGAGCGGTAAGGCTGACCGGTTCAGGCCTGGGTTGTCCGACCTGGCCTCGATGTACCGAGGATTCGTTCGTCACGACAGCGGAAATGGGCTTCCACGGTGTCATCGAATTCGGAAACCGCCTGCTGACCTTTCTCCTCATCATCATTGCCATCGTGATGTTTCTGTTTGTCGTGCGAATGCGTAAGGAGCGTCCTGAGCTCTTCCGCCTCTCGGTAGCTCTGGGCCTGGGAATCCCTGGTCAAGCGGTGATTGGTGGAGTGACAGTCCTGACCGATTTGAACCCCTATGTGGTGGGTCTGCACTATCTGCTGTCTGCCGTGCTCGTGGGTTTGGCCGCTGTCCTCCTCTACAGGGTCCGTCGCGGCCCAAGGCGTTCGGGTTGGGGGGTACCACACTCGGTTCGGCTCCTCGGAGGTGCGCTCCTTGGGGTGCTTGCGATCTCCGTTGTCATGGGAATCCTCACGACGGGTTCAGGCCCGCACGCGGGAGATTCCGGGGCAGCGCGAAACGGGCTCGATTCCTGGTTGTTGCAACACTTTCACGCGTGGCCGTCGTACGTCGTGCTGGGTCTGATTGTGACCCTGGTCTCCCTCGCCCGCTTTGCTTCAGTAGGTTCTCCTGGATTCCGTCGGGCGAGCACGGGAGCTTTGAGCGTAACGCTTGTTCAGATTGGGGTCGGTCTCTACCAAGCCAATAACGGATTGCCCGTTTTTGCAGTGGGAGCCCACATGGCCT
>JALQXU010000079.1 GCA_023263045.1 Pontimonas sp. | reverse complement strand
GAAAACTCTTGTGCCCACGCGCTGTCTCGAATGTGTTCGCCGAGTTTTTCCCCTTCGACATCAGCGTGGGGTATCAGACGGTTGAGAAGTCGAGGGAAAGACCACGCTCGTTGCTGGAATAGTGCCATGAGGGCAGGAACCAGGGTCATGCGAACGACAAACGCGTCCAAAGCGATTCCGACAGCGAGACCGAGAGCGATGGGCTTGAGGGTGTTGCTTCCCTCCGGCACGAAAGCGAAGAAAACGAAGAACATAATGAGGGCTGCGGAGGTGACCACCCTTGCAGCCGAAGTGTAGCCCTGTTCGATCGCGTAGTGCCAGTCACCTGTATGGACGTAGCGTTCTCGCATTCCTGACACGAGAAAGACCTCGTAATCCATCGCGAGCCCGAAGAGGACTGCCATGAGGATGATGGGCATGAAGCTGAGAATGGGTCCTGGAGTGTCGACACCCATGAGCGAGGCCGACCAGCCCCACTGAAATATCGCAACGACCACACCAAAGGAAGCCGTCACGGAGAGCACAAAGCCGAGAGCCGCTTTGAGGGGAACCACCACCGATCGAAAGACCGCGAGCAGAAGAACAATCGAAAGACCCACAACGACGACCCCGAATGGGACGAGAGCGTCTTGGATGCGTTGGGACAGGTCAACTCCGATTGCCGTGAACCCAGTAACCGCGATGGAGTTGCCCCAGGTTTGCTCCCATCCAGGGATGAGCTCGCGGATTTCGGCAACCAGTGCCTTTGTTTCTTTCGAGTCAGGAGCGTATTGCGGGGTCACCTGAATGATTCCGGTGTCGAGACCGGGGGAGGGAAACGCGTCGCTCACGAAGTCGATACCGGGAACCGTGCTGATTTCGTCTCGGAGAGCGTCGAGGTCATCCATGATGTCGTCGCTCCCGGTGATGTCGACCGCCACCAGGAGGACTCCGTTGTAGCCGGGACCAAAGCCGTCACTAATGTGGTCAAAAGCCTTGCGTTGAGTGGATTCGACCGGCTCCTGGCCGCCCCCTGGCAGGTTGAGATCAAGTGTCAAAGCGGGTGCGGCGAGTGTCCCCAATCCGACAAGGCAGAGCAGGCTGACCAGGAGAGGTTTACGCATGACTAGGCGAACCCAACGGCGACCCATGCTGGGTTTCTCGTCACCCGCGAGCGCGAGACGGGACGCCACTGAACCAGGTTTGGGTCGGAGCTTCTCACCCATGGCTCCCATCAGCGCTGGCAACAGCGTGATGGCAGCTGCGATGGCGATAGCGACGGCAAGGGCAGCCGAGGCTCCCATGACGCTGAGGAAGGGGATTCCCACGAGGAAGAGCCCCAGCAGCGCGATGATGACAGTGAGCCCAGCAAAAACCACCGCGTTTCCCGCAGTTCCGACCGCGATCGATGCAGATTCTTCTGCGTCCTGGTCGGCCGCGAGCTGGTTTCGATGGCGAGACAAGATAAAGAGTGAGTAGTCAATACCTACCGCGAGCCCCAGCATCACCGCGAGAAGCGGGGCCGAGCTCGATACTGACACATCACGCGCGGCGAGAAGGATGAAACCTACCCCGATACCGACTCCGACAATTGCGCTCGTCAGAGGCATCCACGAGGGTCGCATCGACCTGAAAGTCACAATGAGTACGAGCCCAGCGAAAATAACTCCAAAGACTTCTGCGATGGTCAAACCCACGCTCTGATCCTGGAAAACAGATCCTCCGTATTCGATGGTGAGCCCAGCGTCTTCCGCGATGCTCCTTGTCGAGATGAGCTCTTCGATCATCTCGTCGGTAACGGCAGGGGTGGGTCGATCGAATCGGACCTGCACGATCGCGTACCGTGCGTCATCGCTGAGGGCTCTCCCCGCAAACTCGTCAAACGGCGTTGTGACTCCGTCGATACCGGTACCGTCTTCGATCGTCTCTGCTATCTCAGCAATGAGAGCTCGGTTGGATGCTGAATCAAGTCGTTCGCCAGGTGGTGCCACCAGGACAACTTGCGATGACGCTCCCGCGAACGAGGGGAAAACCGCTTCGAGGCGGTTGTAAGCGTCTTGGGACTCGCTGCCGGGGATTTCAAAAGTGTCCTCGGTTTGACCTCCGAGAGTGATACCCGCTCCCAAGACTCCGATCATGGCCAGAAGCCAGATTACGAAGACGCGACCCCAGTGGCGATAGCTCGCCTTACCGAGGCGGTAAAGGAAAGTGGCCATCTAACGACCTGCCTCAGCGGGGAGCGCACTCCCCATAACCATCGTGCTGACAACGTGGGTCAACATTTCTGTCAGTTCAGTTTCCGGCAGTGACTGGATTTCCAGAATCGTGGCCGAAACCAACGTGTAGGTGACGCCGGAAATGACGACTCCAAAACGCAGTCGATCAAGCTCATCAGTGGAGTACCGGGAAACCAGATCAGCAAGGCGTGCCATGAGCACCTGAGCCTTGTGGAGAGCGGGTATCGCATCGACCAGAAAGGGATGCGTGATGACGATGTGGGTCGCAAGGCGATGAGTAACCAAGAGATTGACCAGGTTTCGCGCAAAGACGACCTTTTCTTCAGCACTTCCCAGTCCTTGAGCTTCTGCTGAAGACACAAGCGTTTCGGTGGCCTTGAGTGACGGGGTCAGCGCTTCGTTGAGTAGCTCCTCTTTGTGAGCAAAGTGATACACGACGTTTGCTTTGGAACACTCGCTGGCATCAGCGATGTCTTGGAGTGATGTGGCCGCGATGCCTCGCTTGGCGCACAGCTCCAGCGTCGCTTGGAGGATTTGTTCTCGGACACTCACGAACGGGAGCTTACGGAGGAGTGGAAGACCTTACTGACCAAATGGTCAGTTTCGAGGAGAGTTCTCAGGTCGCTCTGGGCAAACGCTCGGATTCGATGCCCGAGTTAGGCGCTGCGGAACGCCACCACAGCGTTGTGCCCGCCAAAGCCAAACGAGTTACTGATGGCGAGCTGCGGTCCTTCACCGAGATTTCGGGGTGCTGTCACCACATCGAGAGGAATTTCTTCGTCCTGATTGTCGAGGTTAATTGTGGGTGGGGCGGTCCTCTCATGGACGGCGAGAATGCTGAACACAGCCTCTAGTGCTCCGGTTCCTCCCAGAAGGTGACCTGTCGCGGCTTTCGTGGCCGAAACCGGAATCGAACCCACACGATCTCCGAACACAGCCTTCAGGGCGTGATACTCCGCGATGTCGCCAACTGGTGTGGAGGTCGCGTGCGCGTTGATGTGGGTGACATCGTCAGGGCTCGCTCCGGCCTGCTCCAGGGCTGCGAATACAGCCCGGGACGCGCCGAGGCCCTCCGGGTCTGGGGCAGTGATGTGGTAGGAATCGCTGGTAATTCCGCCGCCCGCTAGCTCGGCATAGATTTTCGCCCCGCGCGCCTCAGCGTGCTCCTTGGTTTCGAGAACAAGGGTTGCTGCGCCCTCGCCTAAAACGAAGCCATCCCTGTCCACGTCATACGGCCGTGATGCCCGGGCAGGGTCGTCGTTGCGCTTCGAGAGAGCTTGCATTGCCGCGAACGCGGCAATCGGGAGCGGGTGAATAACAGCCTCAGTACCGCCGGCGACCACGACATCGGCGAGCCCCAGTTGCAGGTGCTCATATGCGTTAGCGATGGACTCGGTCCCTGAGGCACACGCGGACACCACTGTTCGAGCCCCACCCTTGCCGCCCAAAGCCATGCTCACCGCGGCTGCCGCAGCATTGGGCATCAGCATCGGAATGGTCATGGGGAGAACCCGTCTGGGCCCCTTTTCGCGGAGAGTGTCCCAGCCATCCAACAGAGTCCAGAGACCACCAATCCCGGTGGCATAGTCGACGAGGATTCGCTCCGGGGCAACCTCAGGCGATCCGGCGTCAGCCCATGCTTCTCTCGCAGAAATGAGTGCGAGTTGCGCGGAGGGATCGAGTCGTTTGAATTCTTGTCGTTCGAGAACTTCCTCAGCTTTGACTTTTGCCTGTCCAGCAAAGGTGACGGGCAGGTCGTATGTTTCGACCCAGTCGTGCTCCAGTGTTGACACTCCGGACTCTCCGGCAAGCAGGGCTTTCCAGGTCGACGCGACATCTCCTCCCAGTGGAGACGTCGCACCGAGTCCGGTGACAACAACAGTGGTCATGGTGACTCGTGAACGAGAACTAGGCCTGGGCCTTGGTGATGAACTCCACAGCTTCACCGACAGTGGTGAGGTTCTTGACCTCGTCATCGGGAATCTTGACGTCGAACTTCTCTTCGGCGTTGACGACGATGGTCATCATGGAGATCGAGTCAATGTCGAGGTCATCCGTGAAGGACT
>JALQXU010000078.1 GCA_023263045.1 Pontimonas sp. | reverse complement strand
GGAAGAGATACGACAATCAGCCCGACTGTCGCCAGCACCATAAAGACTCCGATGCGCGAGACCGATTCGATGAAGTCCCCTCGAACGGCGTCACTGTCCCCATCCCTGGCATGGGTGGACATCCGCGTGAAGTACGCAGTCGCCAGAGACACGGCAACGACGGAGTGCGGAAGCATGAAAATCAACCACGAGAAGCGCAGAATTGCCAAGCTGGGCGCGTCACCACCTGCTGCCAACGACGCCACATTGGCTTGCACGACCCCAGCAATCTGAGCCACCAGGATCATCCCGAACATCCACGACACGGCTCGCCCGGTTCTGGCGAGCCCCACACCGCGCCAGTGGAAGTCCGGCCGAAAACTCAGACCGGCTTTGCGCCAGAACAGAAACAGTATGAACGCTTGTGCTGCCACACCTGCGGTTGCTGAGCCAGCGAGGAGCGTCACCATCGACGATGTCCACTCGAGAGCGTCAGAGGTGTCGCGCCCGGGAAAAAGGACACCAAAGATGACCAGGCCGGTCATTGCGACAATGTTGTTGAGCGCTGGAGCCCAGGTGAACGGGCCGAACACTTTCCGTGCATTGAGTACTTCACTGAGCAAGCTGTAGAGGGCGTAGAAGAGAACCTGGGGCAAACACCAGTAGGCGAAGGCTACGGCCAGAGCTATCTCTTCCGGGCTAAAGCCTCGACCACCATCTCCCCCGCTTTGCGCGTAGAGAGCCACGAGGGCGGGAGCTAATAGGGTCGCGAGCACTGCAACGGCCAGGAAGATAACAAACCCCAGGGTGACAATTTTGTTGATGAAACTTTGACCACCATCTCGATCGAGTCCCGCCTTCACGATGTGGGGCACCAGCACAGCGCTGAGCACACCACCGGCCACAATCGCGTAAATGTTGTTGGGGAGTTGGTTTGCTAGGGCAAAAGTGTCAGCACCCGCCCCCACGGTTCCCAGCGTCCTCGCGAGAATAATGGCGCTGATGAAGCCGAGAATTCTCGACACGACGGTGCCGGAGGCCAGAACCATGCTGGCCCGTCCAACCCCTCGAGGTTCGCTACTCGGTGTCGCCATGCTCACCCCCCACCTGCGCCCGCCGGCGTTGAATGGCTCGAATCAAACCGAACGTAAACACGCCCCCTACCAGGCCGGCGAGCGCAAAAGCGATGACGCCCTCCCACCCCGCGCGAATGGTGACCGGGATGGTGACTTTCTCTCCCACCAGGGTTCCGGCTGCTGAATACAGGCTGAACTCCACCGGCACTGATCCATTAGCCAGGGATTGAACGGGAATGAAGACGCGTACGGAGGATTCGGGCTCTATTTCCACGCGGCTGCGGGGTTCTTCGACAGCCAAAATTCCCGTGGTGGGGCGGACTTGAAGCGTCACGACAACGGAGGAGGCAAGGTCGTTATTGATGGTGATGGGCAGCTCGGTTTGATCGCTCAGGACCGTGATGGAGCTACCTTGTTCGACTCGCACAGAATTCTGAAAGTCCCTGGACTCTTGTTGTGCTCTGTCCCATTCACTGATCAAACCGTTGGGGTTATCACTCCACGTTGAGGAGAGCAGGGCTTGGTATCTGTTCCATCGCGGGAAGACAGCACCGCCTGGGTCAGCGGCAATCGTGGCAAAAGCGATGTCACTCTCCCATAGGTCTTTGACCGAGCTGACGAAGTTCTGCCATTCCCTGGTTTGGGGAATCGTGGTGATTCCCGGCAGCGTCTCGGTCGCTGGCGCTTCAAGCGGCACAGCGACGGTGGTGGCGAGTCGCATGCTGTCGAAACCTTCGAGGACGGACCGAAGGCGAGGTGCGATGGCGGTGGCGGGGAGTCGCCCGGTACTAAAGACCAGCACTTCGTCGTTGCCGGTGAGTGCGCGGTATCCGATGATGCCTTGGGCGCGCTGAAGGTCTGCTTGGGCTTCGAGTTCGGTCGGCGCCTGGAGGGCATCGGTTGCCAGCCCGGTGAGTTGCGCGTCCACTCGGATAATTCGGGCGTCGCCAATGGACACGACGGCTCGATCGGTGGGCAGGCTGTTGCTGGAAAGGAGAATTGCTGAGGCGGAGCGTGTTGCGAGGGTGGCGAGTTGGTCGTTGCTAATGGCATCGCCGTGAACCCACGGGTATTCGCCGAGCTTCGCGTAGACGAGCGTGTCAATGGCCAGGGTTGCGAGCGGGTCAGCGTCGGCCCAGGGGAGGGCGAATTGGGTGAGACCTGCGGTGCCGAGGGTGCTCGCCCATGCCAGCGCTTCGGGCGGTGCCTGGTCACCGAGAACAGTAATCGAGCTCGTAATTCGACTATCGATCGCGAGGGTGGCGGGGAAAGCTTGGATTGCGCTGGTCACCTGGTTGAGCGATCCGCCCGCAATCGTTTGAGCTTGTAGCTCGGCCGGAGTGAGTGCTTGACCACCACTGGCAGCCGTGGTCAAGGTAACAATCGGCGCAATGGACGCCTGCGGGAGTTCCGCATTCGGCGGCGTAAGGATGAGGATTTGGCGTCCCACCAGTTGGCGCAACCCTGGAACGAGGTTTGCTGGGTTCGAATAGACGACCTCAAGGCCGAAAATCGCCGGTTCTAGAGGCTCTTCGGGGTCTTCTGGTGCCACTCGGTCGACCAGCACCTCGGGGGTGAAGCCAAAAATGATTTCTCTCGACTCCAGCTGGGGTACTTCCGGGTTTTGTGCGCGACCTATCTCCTCCACGACCGGCGAGCTTTCGCCAGAAATGAACCGCCGAATCTGCTCCTCGCTGGTGAACGCGTCCTCGGTGAGGCTCACCACCACATCACCCGAGGACAGTGTTCCGGTTTCATCCGCACGCAAGATCACGCTGTAGGCGCCACCGAGAGCGGGTTCGATAATGCCTCCGGCGTCCACGATGATGTCCACCCGCGCCTGAGACCGTTCGTCACTTGCGTGAGCGGGCGGAACCGGGGTCAGGACTGAGAGCGCGAGCGCCATGAGCACCCCGAGGCTGACGAGAGTTCGTCGAGGTGTCCTCACGCGAGTGCTGATGGTCGAATTATCCACGCCTGCGCGTCACTGTCCCCCGGGCTGGCATGGTTCAGAGTCTAGACTCTGAACACTATGTCGAGCGTTGCGAAAGCCGTGGAAACACTGCGACTCGTCACCTCCCGAGAGCCCATAAAGGGCCTCGCAGAAGCCTTTTCCCAGGCTGGTCATGAGCTGGCGCTCGTCGGCGGTCCCGTGCGCGACGCATTTTTGGGTCGGGACGTTCACGACCTGGATTTCACCACGTCCGCAACCCCGGAACAGACGGAAAAATTGGTGAAACCTCTCGCCGATGCGGTTTGGGATGTGGGCAGGGCTTTTGGGACGATAGCCGCCCAGCTCGGAGATCACACGGTGGAAATCACCACGTACCGAGCCGACTCCTACGACGGTTCGAGCCGCAAACCTGAAGTGCGCTTTGGAAAGAGCCTCGAGGACGATCTTTTCCGGCGGGACTTCACCATGAACGCGATGGCATTGACTTTGCCTGAGGTGAAGCTTGTTGACCCCTGTAATGGCCTTGACGACCTCTTGGCCGGCGTGCTTCGCACCCCTGCCAAACCCGAAGTGTCGTTTGATGACGATCCTCTGCGCATGATGCGGGGCGCGCGATTTACCAGCCAGTTAGGGGCGTCAATCCACCCCGACACCCTGGCGGCGATGAGCGCGCTCGCACCTAGAATTGCTGATATTTCCGCGGAGCGGGTGCGTGAAGAGCTCATTCGCCTGCTCTCCACTGAGTCGCCCAGGGCTGGTTTGGAAGTCTTGGTGGAGACAGGAATAGCGGAGGTGGTCCTGCCCGAGTTGCCTGCTCTGCGTTTGGAATCGGACGAGCACGCCCACCATAAGGATGTGTATCAGCACACGTTGACGGTGCTCGAGCAAGCCATCGATGAAGAGCGACGACGGTTTCCGGATGAAGAGCCAGACGTGGCGCTCCGTGTTGCGGCTTTGCTACACGACATTGGGAAACCTTCCACCCGGCGATTCGAGGGTGGCGGTGTCGTGACGTTTTATCACCACGATGTCGTCGGCGCGAAGCTTGCAAAAAAGCGACTCAAAGCGCTGCGGTTTGATAACCACACGATTGAGTCGGTCTCGAAGCTCATCGAGCTCCACCTGCGTTTTTTTGGGTACTCGGAGCAGGCGTGGTCTGATTCCGCTGTGCGACGTTACGTGCGTGACGCCGGTGATGAGCTCGAGCGTCTTCACATTCTGGTGCGGGCGGACGTCACCACACGCAATAAGCGCAAAGCGGATCGCTTGTCGTTTGCCTATGACGACTTGGAGGCTCGGATTGC
>JALQXU010000077.1 GCA_023263045.1 Pontimonas sp. | reverse complement strand
ACACCGAGGGGTGGGTGCACGACCAAGAGACCTGCCGCACCAAAACGCCCCCAATACCGGGAGCCGTCCGGACCCTCCACCCACGCATCACCGGGATCTCTCAGATGCTCGGGCGGTAAGGGCGGCGGTCTAGTCAAGGGCTACTTCTTCTTCCCGCGCTTTTCTCGAACACGCATGTTGATGACAATCGGCGAGCCCTCGAAACCATAGATTTCTCGCAACCTCCGCTGAATGAAACGTCGATACTGCGGGTCGAGGAATCCACTGGTGAACAGGACGAACGTTGGCGGGCGAGTGGACGCTTGAGTCCCGAAGAGTGTCCGGGGTTGTTTGCCACCGCGGACCGGATGCGGATGCGCCGCAACTAACTCGCTGAGGAACGCGTTGAACTTACCCGTGGGTATCCGCTGATCCCACGATTCCAGAGCCGTCTCCAAAGCCGGAACAAGTTTCTCAATGTGCCGTCCCGTCGTGGCGGAAATGTTGACACGCGGAGCCCACGCCACGTGAGCGAGGTCTTGTTCAATTTCTCGCTCGAGGTAACGTCGGCGGTCGTCATCGAGCAGATCCCATTTATTGAATGCGAGAACCAGTGCCCGGCCCGATTCGAGCACCAGGTCAATAATGCGAACATCTTGTTCGCTAATGGGCTCAGACACATCGAGCAAAACAACAGCGACCTCAGCCTTTTCCAACGCTGCGGTAGTGCGCAAGCTCGCGTAGAAGTCAGCACCCTGAGCCATGTGCACTCTGCGCCTAATTCCCGCCGTGTCCACAAAACGCCAGGGTTGTCCTGCAATTGTCACCAATTCATCGACGGGGTCACGAGTGGTGCCTGCTAGTTCGTTGACAACTACGCGCTCGGAACCAGCCGCCTTATTCAACAGGCTCGATTTCCCCACATTCGGTCGACCTAGGAGAGCAACACGGCGCGGTCCGCCCGGTTCCGCCGTGGCGACTGCGGATTCTTCGGGTAATACGGTCAACACATGATCGAGGAGGTCCGCCACGCCTCGACCGTGGAGGGCTGACACGGGCCACGGCTCTCCGAGTCCAAGATTCCATAGCGCTGCGGCCTCAGGCTCCTGACGTTGATCATCCACCTTGTTCGCGACGAGAATCACCGGCTTGGATGTTGACCTCAACAACTTCACCACGTGTTCGTCAGTAGCGGTGGCGCCTACGGTGGCATCCACCACAAAGAGAATGGCGTCAGCAAGATCAATGGCGACTTCGGCTTGCAGAGCGACAGAATGCGCTATCCCCTTGGCATCGGGCTCCCAACCACCCGTGTCTACCAGGGTGAACGACGTGGTGTTCCAGTGGGCTCGGTATGACACCCGATCACGGGTAACACCGGGAACATCCTGAACCACAGCTTCCCGCCGACCCAGAATCCGATTGACGAGAGCTGACTTCCCTACGTTCGGGCGACCCACCACGGCGAGAACGGGCAAAGCCCTTTGAGGGCGATACTCGCCCTCCTCATCTTCCATTCCTTGAAGAATGAACTCGTCGTCATCCTCGAGTTCGTAATCGGCGAGCCCTTGGCGAAGCGCCTGCGCTCGTTGTTCCCCCTCTGCCTCATCCAGGTTGGAGAGTCGATCCGCTAAACCAGGATCATCGGGGATATCGTCAGACCACTCCTCGTTGCCCTCAGCCATCCGAGCCACCCACCGTTTCGTCGATCAGCGACAGCATTGCCTCGACGCTCTCGTCAAAGGTGAGCGGACCGGAATCTATGACTGATACGCCAGGGGCGGCATTCATGAAATCCACCACGCTCTGATCGCTGCGATCACGAGCCTTCAGGGATTCTGCGACCGGTTGGGCCATTCCCCCGCTCAGTTCCGCTTGGCGTCTTGCGATACGCACCTCTTCCGAGGCCGTGAGCAGTACGCGGACTGTGGCATCAGGGGCGACCACCGTGGTGATATCGCGTCCCTCCATGACTATTCCTGGTTTGTCACACGAGCTGAGGACGTTGCGGAAGTGGGCGACCAGACCCTCCCGAACCCGAGGATGGCGAGCAATCTGCGACACAGTGTCCGAAACCTCGGCTCCCCGAATAGCTTCGGTCACATCTGTGCCATCCACGAAGAATTCTTGGCGCGAGGGGTCCTGGCTCGCTTCATAGCGAGCGGATTGCTGAACCGTGAGCACGGCTTCTTCGCTCTGCAGGTCCACACCTGCTTTCACTGCCGCCCACGCCAATGCCCGATAGGCAGCCCCTGTGTCGTAATAGGCAAAGCCACGCTCCAAGGCCACGGCTTTCGACACACTCGATTTTCCACTCCCGGCGGGTCCATCGACCGCAACAACAATCACGGCACTCATGATCGCTCTCCGGCAATGCGCCAACCGGCCTCACGCAACTGTTTTTCGACATCTGCCACGACGTCGGGTGCCAGAGTGAGGTCAGCGAATCCCACTTGAGCCCCCGGCGAATGCTCCAGGCGCAAGTCTTCAAGGTTGACTCCCCAGTCACCAAGCTGTGTGAGCAGGCGAGCTAACTCACCCGGGCTGTCGTCGACCACGACAACGAGCGAGGCAAACGCGGTGGACGTTCCATGCTTTCCTGGAAGTCGCGACACACCGTTCACCCCCGCACCCAAGGCTTCCGCGAGGACCTTTCTCGAGCCCGATGCATCGAGGGACCCCAGCGCCGTGAGGACCTCATCGAGGTCATCTCGGAGCGACTTAAGGTGCTCTACAAGGGGATGAGCGTTGGCACTCAGAATCTGAATCCAGAGCGCAGGGTCGCTTTGGGCGATTCGGGTCACATCCCGAACACCGGCCCCAGCTAAATCCAGAGCCTTCTCATCCGCATCCTGCAACCGGGCTGCAGTCAAGGACGCCACAAGCTGGGGAATATGAGACATGACCGCCACAGCGTGGTCGTGTTCCTCGGGAGCCATCTCGATCGGGAGAGCACCCAGGCTCACGACGAATGCTCGGATTGTTTCTTGTGACTCAGATTCCGGGGCGCACAACACCCAGGGGCGAGCAGTGAAGAGATCACTGCGCCCAGACACTGCTCCGCCCCGCTCACGGCCCGCCATGGGGTGTGAGGGGACAAAACGCGCAAAGTGGGGGCTGTGTGACTGAACGTCGTTCGTAATCTGCGCTTTCACGCTGGCCACATCGATGACGAGCGCGTGGGGGTAGTCCTCCAACGCCTGCACAACAACG
Source organism: Pontimonas sp. (assembly GCA_023263045.1). Classification (GTDB taxonomy): domain Bacteria; phylum Actinomycetota; class Actinomycetes; order Actinomycetales; family Microbacteriaceae; genus Pontimonas. The sequence continues at coordinate 1,200 of JALQXU010000077.1, read as the reverse complement.
CTCGCCACAACATCGGGTGGCGTTGCCACCACAACGAGCTCGGGCTCTTCCTGCCCCGGTGATCGGCGCACTCCAGCGCCATAGTCCTCCGCCAAGGAGAGTGAGGAGGGGGAGACATCCTCGAGGGTGACCTCAACGCCACGCTCTCGAAGCGCGAGACCCAAGCTCGTGCCCAGCAATCCCGTCCCCACAATGTGAACACGCGAGAAAGTCTGGCTAGTCTTCCCGGTCATGACGTCTCTTCTTGATGGGCGCATCAGCGCGATGGGCAAGGGTCAATAAATCTTTGACCTCCAGCGTAGTGAGCTCACGCCAGGAACCAGGCTTGAGACCTCCCAGGTGCAGCCCACCCACTGCCTTCCGATGCAGGCTGATCACGGGGTGCCCTACGGCTTCCATCATTCGACGGATGATCCGGTTCTTGCCAGAATGCAGGACAATCTCGAGGATGCTGGAATCCTTCGGCGCATTACTGCGAACTGTCACCTTGTCTGCTGCACTCACTCCATCTTCGAGCTCGACTCCCGTGGTCAGTTGCTTCACAATCGCGTGGTCCACCACTCCCCTGACTGTCGCGGTGTAGACCTTGGCGACTTCGAACGAGGGATGACTGAGCCGATGAACCAGGTCGCCGTCGTTGGTCATCAATAACAGGCCCGTGGTGTCCGCATCGAGTCTGCCGATATTGACGACCCTCTCCCCAATCTCCCGCACATACTCGGAGAGATCGGGACGACCCTGCTCGTCAGCCATGGTGCTGACCACCCCTCGGGGTTTGTTGAGCATGATGTACAGCGCTTCGGTCTTCAAGGGAACTACTCGACCGTCCACACTCACCACATCGACCTCGGGATCAACCCGAACGCCCATCTCAGTCGCCAGCTCACCGTTGATCCTGATGCGACCCTCCTGCATCAGTGCTTCGGCGCGCCGCCTCGAGAAATGCCCGGCTGCTGACAGCACTTTCTGGAGACGTTGCTTCGAGTCGTCCTGCTCAGCGGGCATCATCAAAACCCTCGGCGCCATCATCGAGCAACGGCGACTAGGGAGGTAGCTGATCGAGTGACTCTATTCCCAACTCTTGAAGAAGCAAAGGGGTTGTTTCATAAAAGATTGCGCCCGTCTCGGGGTCCGTGTGTGATTCCGCAATCAACCCTCGGCCGAGCAAGGTCCGGATGACGGTGTCGACATTCACAGCGC